>JAJZRT010000479.1 GCA_021802595.1 Pseudomonadota bacterium | reverse complement strand
CGGCAACGGGTCGCCATCGGTCGCGCGCTGCTGGTCAGTCCCGAGCTGTTGCTGATGGACGAGCCGCTATCCGCACTCGACACGCGCAGCAAACAGGAGGTATTGCCCTACCTCGAACGCCTGCACCGCGAGCTGAATATCCCCGTGCTGTATGTCAGTCACGCCATGGATGAGATCGCGCGGCTGGCCGAGCATCTGGTGCTGCTGGAGCACGGCCGCGTCATCGCCAGCGGCACCCTGCACGACACCCTGAGCAGGCTCGATCTGCCTACTGCGCACTTCGACGACGCGGGCGCAGTGATCGAAGCCGAGCTGGCGCAGCACGACGAGCCATACCACCTGTCGCGTCTCGACTTCCCCGGCGGACAGCTGTGGGTGGGGCGCGTGGCGCAGCCGTTCGGCACCTGTTTGCGCGCCCGTGTGCTGGCGCGCGACGTGAGCATCGCCACACAAGCCCCGCACGGCAGCAGTATCAACAACATCCTCAACGCGCGCATCGAAGAGATACGCGACGAAGGCACGGACAAGGTGCTGGTGAAATTACAGGTGGGCGAGTCGCAGTACCTGCTGGCGCGCATCACGCGACGCTCGTGCGACCAGCTCGGCTTGCATGTCGGTGCGAGCGTATTCGCGCAAGTCAAGAGTGTGGCATTGATGTAGTGAGGCTACGGTCGCTGCGGCGCTGAAGGCGGGATCAGAAACTCGCGGAATCGATCTTCAGCTTGTCGAAGAACTCGCGCGGGATGGAATCGGTATCTTTCCAGTCGGCACTGCGTTGCTGATGTAGCGGCAGGCCGGTCTGCGGGGCGGCGCATTTGGCTGTTGGGGCAGGCTGCATGGCGCGAGCGCGTTTGCGCTCCTCGTCGGCTTCGATGGCCATCACCGGCAACACCATCAGGGAAGAAAGCAGCACAGCAGCAAGGGCGATCTGGAATTGCATGTTCGTTCTCACTTATCGGTCATGGGCACGTCGCCCACGCCGGCATCGACTGCAGCGGCAGCGGATCGGTTCCCCGCTTCCCCTATCTGCACTGCGGATACTCCCGTTTCAGCGCCGTTGCAGCACCAGCCAGATGCCGCCGATGATGAGCACGCTGGCGATGAGTAGGTCGCGCGTGAGCGCTTCGCCCAGAAAGGCGATGCCGCCGAGCGCCGCCAGCACCGGTGCACTGAGTTGTACGGTGGAGGCGGTCATCGCGCGCATGTGTTGCAACACGCGATACCACAGTACATAGCCCAGCGCCGAAGTGACCGCGCCGGACAGCGCGGCATAGGCGAGGCCGCGCGTATCGAGCTGCATCCACGGCAGCGCGAGCAAGGACAAGGCGAGGGTGAACGGCACGGCGCGCAGGAAGTTGCCGGCCGTCGCTGCCGCCGGCTGCGGCTGGCCGCGTCCCCATAACGAATACACGCCCCACGCCACGCCGCTGGCCAGCATCAGCAAGGCATCGCCGAGCGCAGGCGCTTCCACCCCCGGCAACACCAGCACCAGCAAACCGCTCACTGCCGCGACGAAGCCCACCGTCTGCCAGCCACGCAGGCGCTCGCCGGCGAGGAAACCGGCGAGCAGCATGGTGGCCTGCACCGCGCCGAACAGCATCAAGGCGCCGGCGCCGGTGTTGATGGAGCGATAGGCGTAGGACAGCGTCACCGCATAGATGAACAATGCCAGTGCGCTGCGCCAGCTGCCGTGCTGCAGCGGCGCTTGCCGCTGCACGCGCATCAGCAGCCACAGCATCGCCGCCCCGGCCAACAGGCGCACCGTGGTGAAACTGGCGGCGTCGATGCCGGTCTCCTTCAGTGCCATGCGGCACAGCAGCGAGTTCGCTGCGAACGCGATCATGGTGATGATGGTGGCGAGGATCAGCAGCAGTTTGCCTTCGCGCATGGTCGGGAGGTGAGGGGAAAAAGAGGACGGCACGGTAATGAATGCCGCAGCAGAGTGCAAGCCGTGCGGTCGTTTCGGCCTATACTCGCGCCGTTATCAACCCGGAGGGAACACATGCGCATATTGCATACGATGTTGCGGAGCGGCGATCTGGATCGCTCCATCGATTTCTACACCCAGGTGCTGGGCATGCGCTTGCTGCGCCGCAACGATTATCCCGAGGGCAAATTCACGCTGGCCTTCCTCGGCTATGGCGACGAGCGCGAGCAGGCGGTGATCGAGCTGACCTATAACTGGGGCGTCGCGCAATACGAGCTGGGCAATGCTTTCGGTCATATCGCCATCGAGGTGGAGGATGTGTATGCCGCGTGCGACGAGATCAAGCGGCGCGGCGGCAAGGTGGTGCGCGATGCGGGGCCGATGCACGGCGGCACCACCATCATCGCCTTCGTCGCCGATCCGGATGGCTACATGATTGAGTTGATAGGGAAAAAAGCCTAGGCGAAAAGCCCCTGCCGGTATCCCGGCGATTGACTAGGCCCCCCTGTTTTGGCACTATCGCGCGCGCTCGTCACCGGCCGGGTGCGCGCTTCCTGCTTCCTGGCCTCTGTATGGCACCGTGTAACCCCATTCGGCCCTTGGCCTGAATGCTCAGGCGATGCTCCCGTGCTCTCGTCTCGGCAACATGACCAATAGATAAAGAGAGAGCAGCATGTCCTACATGAACGAATTGAGTGCCATCGGTAATCCCGCGAATCCGCAGGGGAACGCCTGGGAAGGCTTTGCCGCAGGCCCGTGGCAGACTGCGATCGACACGCAGGATTTCATCGCGCGCAACATCCGCCCCTGGACGGGCGACGACAGTTTCCTGGTCGATGCTACCGCCAAGACCAAGCGCCTGATGGTCAAGGTGGAGAAAGCGCTGAATGCCGAGCGTGCTGTCGGCGGTGTGCTCGGTGTCAGCCACGAGCCCAGCGCGATCCTTTCCCATGCCCCCGGTTTCATCGACCGAGAGAACGAGATCATCTTCGGCCTGCAGACCGAAGCGCCGCTCAAGCGCGGCATCCATCCGCGCGGCGGCTTGCGCGTGGTCAAGCAGGCGCTGCACGAACATGGCATGGAGCCACTGTCCGCCAAGGTCGAGAAGGCCTTCAGCAGCTGGGCCAAGACCCACAACCAGGCCGTGTTCGATGCCTATCCGGCGGATGTGCTGGCGGCACGCAAGGCCATGATCATCACCGGCCTGCCGGACGCCTACGGTCGCGGCCGCCTGATCGGCGATTTCCGCCGTGTCGCGCTGTATGGCGTGGATGTGCTGGAGCGCGCCAAGGTGGCCGACAAGGCCGCCCTCGGCGCCAAGGATGAACTGAGCGCCGAAGACATCGAACTGCTGGGCGAACTGGGCGAGCAGATCCGTGCCTTCCATGAGCTGAAAGCACTCGGCGAAGCCCATGGCTTCGACCTTTCCCGCCCCGCAGCCAACGCCCGCGAGGCGTTCCAGTGGTTGTATCTCGCCTACCTCGCCGCCGCCAAGCAGAGCGACGGCGCCGCGACGTCCATCGGCCGCATCGGCGGCTTCCTCGACATCTATATCGAGCGCGACATGGAACGCGGCCTGCTGGACGAAGCGGGCGCGCAGGAACTGTGGGACCAGCTGACCATCAAGCTGCGCCTGATCCGCTTCATGCGTACCAAAGCTTTCGACGAGCTGTTCTCGGGCGACCCCACCTGGGTCACCATCAGCCTGGGCGGCATGGGGCAGGACGGCCGGCCGCTGTGTTCCAAATCCGACTTCCGTGTGCTGCATTGCCTGACCACGCTGGGCCCGTCGCCGGAGCCCAACCTCACCGTGCTGTGGTCGCAGAGCCTGCCGGACGGCTTCAAGAAGTTCGTGACCAAGATGTCCATCGCATCGCGTGCGATCCAGGTCGAGAACGACGACCTGATCCGCCCCGAACACGGCTCCGACGCGGCGATCTCCTGCTGCGTGTCGCCGATGGCGGTGGGCAAGTCGATGCAGTATTTCGGCGCGCGCTGCAACCTGCTGAAGACCCTGCTGCACGCCATCAACGGCGGGCGCGACGAGATCAGCGGCGACCTGTGCGCGCCGGGGTTCGAACCGGTCAGCGGCGACTACCTGGATTTCGATGACGTGAAGGCGCGCTTCGAAGCGATGATGGCGCGCACCGCCAAGGTGTACATGAAGGCGCTCAACATCATCCACCAGTCGCACGACCTGCATGCCTACGAGGCCATTCAGTTCGCGCTGCACGACACCGATCTGCATCGCACCATGGCGTGCGGCATCGCCGGCCTGTCGCAT
>JAJZRT010000478.1 GCA_021802595.1 Pseudomonadota bacterium | reverse complement strand
CCCCGCCTGACCAGATGCGCTCGGCCATGTAGAGATGCAGCACGGTGCCGCCGGTGTACTTGCGCTGCAGGTCGTCCTGCCGCTCCAGTGCCTCGAAGGCGTCGTCGGTGAAACCGACCGGAAGCTGCGACGAATTCGTGTAATAGGGCGCGTCGTCGGTGCCCGCCTGGAGGATGCCGGGATAGCGCCTGGCATCCTCCCTGGCGAAGCGGTAGGTCGTTCCCTCGGCCGGCGTCGCCTCAAGGTTGTAGAGGTGGCCGGTCTCTTCCTGGAACGCGGCGATGCGACCGCGAATGTGGTCGAGCAGGCGCAGCGCGAAGGCGTGTCCCCATTCGGTGGTGATGTCGTGTTCGTCCTGCGTGAAGTTGCGGATCATCTCGTTGACGCCGTTCACGCCGATGGTCGAGAAGTGGTTGCGCAGGGTGCCGAGATAGCGCTTCGTGTAGGGGAACAGGCCGTTGTCCATCAGCCGCTGGATCTCCTTGCGCTTGATTTCCAGGCCGTTGCGCGCCATGGCGAGCAGCGCATCGAGGCGGCGCAGCAGCGCCGCTTCGTCGCCCTGGTATTCGTGGCCGAGACGCGCGCAGTTGACCGTCACCACGCCGACCGATCCGGTCTGCTCAGCCGAGCCGAACAGACCGTTGCCTCGCTTCAATAATTCGCGCAGGTCGAGCTGAAGGCGGCAGCACATCGAGCGGATGTGGTTGGGCTTCATCTCGGAATTGATGAAGTTCTGGAAATACGGCAGGCCGTAGCGCGCGGTCATGGCGAACAGGCGCTCGGCGTTTTCCGATTCCCACGGGAAATCGGGGGTCATGTTGTAGGTCGGGATGGGGAAGGTGAATACGCGTCCCCTGGCATCGCCGGTGGTCATCACCTCGATGTAGGCGCGGTTGATCATGTCCATCTCGGCCTGGAGCTCGCCGTAGCTGAACGGCATTTCCTCGCCGGCGATCACCGGGATCTGCTCGCGCAGGTCCTCGGGACAGGTCCAGTCGAAGGTGAGGTTGGTGAACGGCGTCTGCGTGCCCCAGCGCGACGGCACGTTGAGGTTGTAGATCAGTTCCTGGATGCACTGCCGGACCTGGTCGTACGTCATCGCATCCTTGCGGATGAACGGTGCCATGTAGGTGTCGAACGACGAGAAGGCCTGGGCGCCGGCCCACTCGTTCTGCAGCGTGCCGAGGAAGTTGACGATCTGCCCGACTGCGCTCGACATGTGCTTCGGCGGCCCCGCCTCGACCTTGCCCGGCACGCCGTTGAGGCCCTCGTGCAGCAGGGTGCGTAAAGACCAGCCGGCGCAGTAACCCGCCAGCATGTCGAGGTCGTGGATGTGCAGCGAGCCGTCGCGATGCGCCTCGCCGAGCTCGGGCGGGTAGACGTGGTTGAGCCAGTAGTTGGCGACGACCTTGCCGGAGACGTTGAGGATGAGGCCGCCCAGCGAATAGCCCTGGTTGGCGTTGGCGTTGACGCGCCAGTCCTGGCGCGACAGGTATTCGTTGATCGAGGCTTCCACGTCCACGAGCGTGCGGCGATCCTCGCGCCGCTTCCGGTGCGCGTCGCGGTAGGCGATGTAGGCGCGCGCAGTGGCGAGGTGGTTGGCGGCGATCAGGCTCTGCTCGACCACGTCCTGGATGCGCTCGATGTCGGGCGGCACATTACGGAAGCTGTGCATCAGAACCTTCACCACCTGGGCGGTCAGCAGATCCGCCTCGGCTTCGCCGAATTCGCCGCTGGCCTGGCCGGCCCGCAAGAGGGCCGAACGTATCTTCGCGGCATCGAACGTCGCCCGGTGCCCGTCACGCTTGATGATTTCGCGTGGCATTCCTGCTATCACAGAATTCATTCCAGCCTCCTCGTTCACCACATCTTGTGTATCGCGCTGATTAACCATACGACATCTTGTGATTCAGTCAAGGGGAATTTCAGGTTAGGAAGTCCTGATATACTTAAACATGTATTTTTTCATCATCTTATGGAGGCCTGGCATGAGCACGATTCTGGATTTCCTCGGCAACGACCACCGCGCCTGCGACGATCTGTTCGCATCCGCCGAAGCCGCCGCCGCGCAAAAGAACTGGGACAGCGCGCGCGGCCTGTTCGAACGCTTCCGGGCGGCGATGGCCCACCATCTGGCGATGGAGGAAGAGGTGCTGTTCCCCGCCTTCGAAACCCGCACCGGCATGCGCGCGGGTCCGACCCAGGTCATGCGCATGGAACACGAGCAGATGCGCAGCCTGCTGCAGGACATGGCAAGCGCCGTCGAGGCGGGCAATCAGGGGAGCTATCTCGGCCTGTCGGAAACGCTCAACATGCTGATGCAGCAGCACAACCTGAAAGAGGAGACCATGCTCTATCCCATGTCCGACCAGGCGATGGGCAGCGAACGCGACGACGTGATCCGTGCCATGCAGACGCACGCATGACCGCTCCCGCAAACGAGATCCTCGTCGACGCCCGCGGGCTGGAGCCGCCGGAACCGATGGAGAAAGTCATGCAGACGCTCGCCCTGCTGCGCCCGGGACAGGGTATCCGGATGCTGCTGCACCGCGAACCGTTTCCGCTGTATGCGATTCTCACCGCGCGCGGCTATCGCCATGAAACGCGGATGGAAGCCGACGGCAGCTATGTCATCCTGATCCACCCGATCGAGGCACCGTGAACGCCCAAGCCGGACTCGCCTTCGAGCAGGCCCCGCCGTTCGCGCTGCCGCTGCGCTTCTTCCTCACTGCCCCGCTGTTTCTGCTCGCAGCCGCCACCTTGCTGGTGTTGGCACCGGAACCGATGGCCTCGCGCTGGACTCCGTCGGCGCTTGCCCTCACCCACGCGCTGACGCTGGGTTTTCTCGCCATGGCGATGCTGGGCGCGCTGATGCAGATGCTGCCGGTGGTGGCGGGCGCGCCACTGCCTGCACCCCGCCGGGTCGCCTGGTTCAGTCACCTGTCGCTGACCACGGGAACCGCCGCCCTGATGGCGGGTTTCCTGACGGCCGAGCCGGTCGCATTCGGCCTCGCCAGCCTCCTGCTCGGGACCGGGTTCGCGGTCTTTCTCGCAGCGGTTGCCCTCAGCCTCGCACGCGCCCAGGCCAATCCGACCGTCAGCGGGATGCGCTTCGCGGTCACCGGCCTTGCCGCCGCCATCACGCTCGGCGTGAGCCTCGCACTGCTGCGCGCAGGGTGGTGGGGGATCCCTGCCGTCGCGGCGGCGATCGCCGCCCATGTCGCCTTCGGCCTGCTCGGCTGGGTGCTGCTGCTGGTCGTCGGCGTCGCCTACCAGGTGGTGCCGATGTTCCAGATCACCCCACCGTACCCGCCCCGCCTCAACCGCTGGCTGGCCCCCGTGCTGTTCGCCCTGCTGGGGCTGCACGCTGCCGCCCCCGCGCTGCCGCCGCTTGCCGCGCCTCTCATCGAGGCCGGCCTCGCCGCATGCGTGCTGCTGTTCGCCCTTGCCACCTTGCGTCTGCAGGCACGTCGCCGCAGGAAACTGCCGGACGTCACCCTCGATTTCTGGCGGCTCGGCATGGCCAGTCTGATCGCCTGCACGCTGGTCTGGCTTGCAGCGCAATTTCGTCCGGCCTTGGCCGACAGCGCCATCTATCCGCTGTTGCTGGGCGTGCTGTTCATCGGCGGCTTCGCGGTCAGCGTGGTGAGCGGCATGCTCTACAAGATCGTGCCCTTCCTCGCCTGGTTCCATCTGCAGGCGCAGTTGCAGGCGCGTGCGGGCAGCATCCCCACGATGAAGGACATGATCGCGGAGCGCTCGATGCGCTGGCAGTTCCGTCTCCATCTCGCGGCCTGCGCACTGCTGGCCGGCGCGGCCCTGAGACCGTCGCTGTCTGTCGCAGCGGGTGGCGTGCTGGCGCTGTCGGCCCTGCTGCTGGGGATCAACCTGCTGTCGGCGGTGCGGCGCTTTTCCGCCCGTGGCGGACGCTTTGCCTAGACGGCCATCCAGCGCCGGGCCCCGCGCGCCAGAGGCGGGGGCAAACGATCGAGCACCGTATCAGGATCGAGAGCGTCGAGCAGGTTCTTGACGACGAGACCCAGCTCGGTGTCGCCTTCGCTCACCAGGCGCCGACTGAAGAACAGCGTGTCGGGATCTTCGCGCCGGGCAAGCAGCAGCAGGAAATCGCGTGCAGTGGCGCTGATGGTGAGCTCGGGTGCGCCGCTGTCCGGCGCGAAGCCGCGCGCGGTCACGGTGAAGCGCAGGCTGAGTCCG
>JAJZRT010000477.1 GCA_021802595.1 Pseudomonadota bacterium | reverse complement strand
CGCGGTTGAGGCGGCTGATGAATTCCCACAGCGAACGGCGCAGGTCGACGTCGACCCCGGCGGTCGGCTCGTCGAGCACGATGACCGGCGGCTTGTGCACCAGCGCCTGCGCCACCAGCAGGCGGCGCTTCATGCCGCCCGACAGGCTCTGCGTGTTCTTGCCGGCATGCGGGGTGAGGTCGAGGTGATGCATGATCTCGTCGATCCAGCCGTCGTTGTGCTTGAGGCCGAAATAGCCGGACTGGATGCGCAGCGTTTCGCGCACATTGAAAAAAGGGTCGTAGACCAGTTCCTGCGGCACCACGCCGAGCGCACGGCGCGCCTGGCGATAGTCGCGCACCACGTCGTGGCCCAGGATGGCGGCATGGCCGGCGTCGGCCCGCGT
The DNA here is from genome assembly GCA_021802595.1 of Pseudomonadota bacterium. The sequence goes on along the minus strand of JAJZRT010000477.1, from coordinate 3,834 downwards.
GAGTCCGGCCAGGATCGAAATCAGCGTGGTCTTGCCCGCCCCGTTGGGGCCCAGCAGGCCAAAGAACTCGCCCTGCTGGATGTCGAGCGAGACGCCGTCGAGCGCCTGGGTGGCGCGAAAGCGCTTGCGCAGATCGCTGACGCGAATGGCCGGCACTGCCTGCTTCATGCCGGCAGCAGGTCTGATACGCCGTACAGTTCGGCCAGCGTGGTGAAACTGGGCGGCAGGCCGGTGCAGGCCAGCGTGCGGCCCGCTTGGCGTGCTTGCCGCATGGCACTGAAGATGAGCGCAAGTGCCGACGAGTCGGCACTTTCGACCCCGCTGAAATCCAGGGTCTCGACACCCCCGGCAAGGCGCGGCTGCAATTCGCGCAGCAGGCTGCCCACGCTGTCGACCGTCACCGCCCCGGCGATGCGGCAGCACGTGGCATCACACGCAATCACGATCCGGAGCGCGGCACCGGCTTGGCACCACCGCGTGCAGACTGCTCGGACAGGGTCTTGATCAGCCCGTCGATCCCCTTCTGGCGAACGGTGCTGGCAAAGGAGGCACGGTAATTGGTGACCAGGCTGACGCCATCGATCGTCACGTCGTAGACCTTCCAGCCGAAGCTGGTCTTGTACATGCTGTAGTCGATCGGGATGGGTTGTCCGCCGGGCTGGCGAATTTCGGAATGCACGGTCACGTCGGTGTCGCCTGGCTTCATCGTCAGCGGCCTGAACTCGACCGTCTGGTTGGTGAACGCGGTCAACGAACTGGAATAGGTACGCACCAGCAGGTTGCGGAACTGGGTCACCAGCGCCTGTTTCTGGCTGGGTGTGGCACGCGGCCAGTTCCTGCCGACCGCCAGCTGTGTCATCCGGTTGAAGTCGAAATTGGGCAGGATCTTGGCTTCGACCAGCTGATACACCTTGCTCATGTTGCCACTCTTGATCTCCTGGTCCTGCTTCAGGATGGCGATCACTTCCTGTGTGGTGCTGCGTGCCAGCACATCGGGCGGCGTATCCGCAGCCAGCGCCGGACCGGTATTGAATCCCGACACCAGTGCCAGAAGCAGAAAAAACGTGCGCAACATAACTTGAGTCCTATTCGAGAATGGGTATGCAGGAAAAGCAGTCACCGGGTAGACGCGATCGCGTTACTTGAGTTCACCCGTCAGGCGTGCCAGTTGCGCCACATTCATGTTGTAGTCGTTCACCGTGCGCAGATATTCCGTCTGGACCAGGACGTAGCTCTTGATCGCGTCGGCCACCTTGTCGGCGCTTTCCAGGCCGGCCGACAGATCAGCCAGCGACGCCACCATCCAGCGCCGCGCCGCCGCTGCACCGTCGGCCAGATCGCGCTGCGAATTGAAATTCGCCTGGGCGTTGGCATAGGCCTCGCCCACTTCGAACGGAATGCCCGCCACCGCGAAGGCCTTCTTGTGGTTGAGCGCTTCCAGTTCGGCCTGCGCTTCGTTGACGCGCGCATTGGCGGCACCGAACACGGTGTCCCACTTCACCCCAACCACCGGGGTGAGGCCGCCGTTATTGAAGGGATCGTTGACGTAGGGGTTGTCCAGCCGGTCACGCTGCGAGGCGTAGTTGACTTGTCCGATCACGCCGGCGTACACATCCGGCATGCGATCCGCCTTCTTGGCCGCTACCAGGGCACGACGGGCACGCAGGCCCGCTTCGAGCTCCTGCATCTCCGGACGCTCCTGCAAGGCACGCGCCTGGAATTCGGCCAGATCGGCCTGCGGGAAGGGCACCGGCGTGATGCGGTCGTCCGCCACGCTCAGATTCTCCTTCAGGCCGACGCCGGTCAGCACCTTCAGGCCATCCAGGCTGATCTTTTCGACGGCCCGGGCCTGGCTGACATATTTCGCGAGCAGGCCTTTCGCGGTTTGCAGCGCATACAGGTCGGACTGCTTGGACTGGCCATTCTCGGCCTTGAGATTGCGCTCGACCGAGTCGATGGACTGGTTCAGCCGACCCTGCATGTCCTCCAGGAAAACCCGCGTATCGCGTGCCGTGAGATAGCCGTAGTACGCGCGCTTGGTGTCATAGACCGTATCGGAACGCGTCTTCTTGAGTTCGCCCTGCTTGAGATCGACATTGCTCTGCGCGGCCTCGCCGTAATGTTCGATCTTGCCAAACGTGAAGAGCGGCTTGATCAGCGCGAAATCGAGATGCGTCCAGTCGGAAATGCCGTTGATCCGGGTGCCGTCCGAGCGCGGCGTGCACGGGAACGCGGTACACGACTGTGCGCCGCCCTGGTAGAAGCCGCCTTCGACCTGCGGCGCCAGTCCGATGAAGGCATTGGCGCTGAGCCGCCAGCCGGCATTCCCCTGCACTTCCTGCACCATGCTGCGCGCGGCTTCGACCACCTGCTCGCGCTCCTTGATGCGTGGATCGGCCGCGAGGCTCATTTCCACGGCCTGCTGCAGGTTGACGGTTTCCGCATGCCCGGAGAGGGCGGTCAGCAGCAGTCCTGCTGCGAGAAGGGTACGGGTTAGGGCGTTGGGTTTCATTTTTGCGCTCCTTCTTGGGGTTTAGCTTCCTGTGCCTTGCCATACAGGAACTGGCCGATCAGATTCTCCAGCACGACCGCGTCCTGCGTGATCATGATCCGGTCGCGGTCCTTCAGCATCACGCTGTCGCCGCCCGGCTCCAGGCCGACATACTGTTCACCCAGCAGGCCCGAGGTCATGATGGAAGCGGAGGTGTCCTTGGGGAAAGCATAGCGCTTGTCCAGACGAAGCGTGACGACCGCTTCGTATTTTTCATTGTCAAACCGGATATCCGCCACCCTGCCCACGACCACGCCCGCGCTCTTGACCGGTGCACGGGGCTTGAGGCCGCCGATGTTCTGGAAATCGGCCGTGACTTCGTAGCTGTCAGACGCGTTTACGGTGCTCATGCTGCCGACCTTGAGCGCCAGGAACAGCAACGCGCCGATGCCCGCGATGACGAATAATCCCACCCAGAGATCGAGTACGGTCCTGTTCATTTAATTGAGTCCCCGGAACATGAATGCAGTCAAAACAAAATCCAGCGCCAGCACGGCGAGGCTGGAGGTCACCACGGTACGTGTGGTGGCGCCCGACACGCCTTCGGCGGTGGGGGGCGCATCGTAGCCCTCGAACAGCGCGATGGTGGTGACGGCAACGCCGAAGACCACGCTCTTGATGACGCCATTGAGGATGTCCTGCTCGAAATCGACCGCGCCCTGCATCTGCGACCAGAACGAGCCTTCGTCGACGCCGATCAACTGAACGCCGACCAGGTAGCCTCCGAAAATCCCCATGGCCGAAAACAGCGCGGCCAGAAGCGGCATCGAGATCACGCCTGCCCAGAAGCGCGGCGCCACGACGCGGGCGATCGGATCGACTGCCATCATTTCCATCGCGGAGAGCTGCTCGGTCGCCTTCATCAGGCCGATTTCCGCGGTGATCGCCGATCCGGCCCGGCTGGCGAACAGGAGTCCGGACAGCACCGGCCCCAGTTCGCGCACCAGCGACAGCGCCACCAGCGTACCGAGCGCGGATTCGGAACCATAGCGCTGCAGGGTTTCGTAGCCCTGCAGACCGAGCACCATGCCGACGAACAGCCCCGACACCAGGATGATGATCAGCGAGAGCACGCCGCTGAAGTACATCTCGCGGATGGTCAGCCCGAAGCGGCGGAATGCGGTGCCCGAATGCAGCAGCATCGCCAGGAAGAAGCGGCTGGCGAAACCGATGCGCCAGATGCCCTGGATCGTGCGGTTTCCCAGATTTTCGATCGCCTGCTTAAGCACGCTGTCCTCCCAGCTGCAAGTCATCGGCATAGGGTGGTGCCGGGTAATGGAAAG
>JAJZRT010000476.1 GCA_021802595.1 Pseudomonadota bacterium | reverse complement strand
ACGACGAAGTGTTGCGCGCACTGCGCAACGCCATCGAAGGCCTGCAGCGCTGGGTCAAGGATCTGGCCGACGGCCGCGGCAGCGGCGAACTGGCGCTGTTCCCCCTCTACAAGCGGCTGCGTGAACTGCAGGGCGCGGAGCGGGTATTCGAAGGCGAACTGTTTTTCCCCGACCTGCGCACGCGGGCGCACGGCAAGGCCGCCAACGATGCCATGACGCAGGAGGCGCTGGCGGCTGAAGTCAAGGCCGCGCGCGGCCTGTTCCAGCGCGGCCTGCTGGCTTTCCTGCGCAATGTCGAGGCGGAGCAGGGGCTCAAGCGGATGCGCGATGCGCTGGCCGCAATCGAACGCATTGCGCCCTCGCAGGCATCGCAAACCTTCTGGTGGGCCTGCGTCGGCTTTGTCGACAGCCTGATCGCGCATGGCGTCGAAGCCGATTTCCATGTCAAGCAGCTGCTGGCACGCGTCGACCTCCAGATGCGCCGCCTGATGGAGGGTTCGCCGCAGGTCGCCGAACGCCTGCTGCGCGATGCCCTGTTCTTCGTGGCAAAAAGCCAGACGCTGGACGGCCGTGCCGCCGAAGTCCGTGCAACCTTCGGCCTGGACCGTTATCTTCCGGGTCGCGGCATGCTCGATCCCGAAGCCCTGGCGCGCATGCGTCCTGTGCTGGATGCCCTGCAGACGAATCTCAAGGCGGCGCGCGACAGCTGGCATGCCTACGTGGAAGGCGATGCCGGCCAGCTCCCGCAATTCCAGGCCCATCTGGAGCGCACGCTGCCGCAGGCGCAGATGCTGGAGACCAGCCACCTGAAGCCCTTGCTGGACGAACTGGCGGCAGCGGCGGCGACAACGGCAGGCCGCGAAGGCAGTGCACGCGAGCAGATGGACCTGGAGGTCGCGTCCACCCTGCTGTTCATGCAGAACGCCGTCGATCAGGAGGATGTTCTGCACCGTGACTTCGCCGCCCGTGCGGAAGGCCAGCAGGCACGCCTGCGGGCGCTGATCGAAGGCCGCGAGATGCCGGCCATTGTCGTGGACACCAACAACCAGCGCGAAGCCGAACGCGACATGCTGGTGCATATGGCACAGGAAGTCGGCCAGAACCTGAAACAGATGGAAGAGGCGCTGGATGCCTTCTTCCGCGATGCCGGCGAGCGCGAGGCACTGGCCGGTCTGTCCGCGCTGGCGCAGCAGGCGCAGGGCGCGCTGACCATGCTCGAGCTGCCCGACGCCGCGAGCCTGCTGGGCGCAGCCACCGCCACCGTGCAGTCGTTTGTCAGCGAAGGCCATCCCGACGAGGCAACCCAGCAACGTCTGGCCGATGCCTTCTCCAGCCTGGGTCTCTATATCGAATCCTATTGTGCCGGCCGCGCCGACGCCATCAGGATTCTGCGCCCGGTGCTGATCGAGTTCGGCGTGATCGATGCCGACAGCGCAGACGAAAGCGCGTTCGAAGATACCGTTGAATCAGGCCTGCCCGGCCGCAAGGCCGGGGTTCAGGAAAGTTATGTGGCGTGGCGCGATCAACCCGACGACGCCACAAAAAAAAAATTCCTTGAGATCCTGACCGAACTCAGCCGCGACGCCGAACTGATCGACGACGCCACGCTGAAACAGCAGACCCGTGCCGCACTTGAAACCTGCAAGGATGCGGCCGCCGCGCCGCCGGCACTGGATGCCGACATCGCTGCCCTGACCGGGCTGGCCCTGCCTGACCGGACTGCGCCGGAAATTCCGGTGACGATCGAAGCGGTGGCCGAACCGGCTGCCGAGGAAGCGGCCGAAGACATGCCGGCAAGCGAGCCGGTCGAGGCAGCTGCCGTCGATGCGGACATGTCCGCACACGGCACCGTCATCGAAATCGCCCAGCCGGTGGAGACCGCGACCGAACCGGAAGCGGAAACCTGCCCGACGGGCGATCATGCGCCTGCCGAAGAGTTGCTGCTGGTTACGGTTCCCGAAGGGTCCGAGGCGGAACTGCTGGAAATCTTTCTGGAGGAAGCCAACGAGGTGCTGGCAACCCTTGGCGAAGCCTGCGATGCCTGCCAGAGCAACCCCGACGACCAGGCTTCCCTGACAGTCATCCGCCGCGGCTTCCACACGCTGAAGGGCAGCGGGCGCATGGTCGGCCTGAACGAACTGGGCGAGGCCGCCTGGCGGCATGAGCAGTTGATGAATGGCTGGCTGGCCGAGAAGAAGCCGGCCAGCGGTGATCTGTTGCGCCTGGTCGGCCGTGCGCGCAACGTGTTCCAGGACTGGGTGAACACCCTGCAGGCCAATCAGTCCGCGAGCCTGCCGGTCCCCGCCCTGCTGGCCGCGGTGGATCGGGTGGCGCAGGGCGAACCGCTGGATGCGGCACCGGTTCCGGCGGCCTCGATGGCGGAGCCCATTGCGGAAACGCCGGTTGCGAACGAAACCGCTATGCCCGACATGCCCGCCGAAACCGTGGCCGAACCGCTGGCCGACTTCGAACCGGCAGCCGGGACGGACGTGGCGACCGATGTCGAAGCGGAAAACGAATGGCTGGATATGTTGGTGGCGGTCGAGTCCGTCGTCGCGCATGAGGACGCTTGCGCTGAACCGGAAATCGAGACGACGGAGGAGATCGCCGCCGTCGCCGTTGAATCATGGACCGGCGACCAGGGTAACGAAGCGAAGACGGATATCGAAACGGTCGGGGTGGGCGACGTTGCGCCCGAAGCCGAAGCGCCCCAGATGGAATCGACCATGCCGGCGGTGGGCGCGATCATCGAGTATGCGGCTCCCTTGGTGTCGTTCGACATCGAACCGGCCGTCGGGGACGAGATCGAATCTGCGCATGCGGAAGAGCCGGCAGAACAGGCTGTCGCACAAGGCGACGCCGACCCGCTGGACGCGGACGTTCCCATGGGATCGTATGTGCCGGACGAGATCTGCATCGGGCCGGTTTGCCTCTCCGCCGGGCTGTACGAAATTTTCATGACCGAGGCGCATCAGCGCCTGGCCGTGTTGAGCGAAGAGGCCGAGCGTCACGCCGAAATGGCGAACAGCGCGGTCAGCGAGCATGCACGCCGCGCAGTTCACACCCTGGGCGGGATTGCGGGCACGGCCGGCATCGCGGCCCTGGCCGAGTTGTCGCATGCCCTCGAGCAGTATTGGAACCGCTTCGCGCACGTTCCCTTGCCGCCTTCGCACCTGTCGCTGCTCCAGGACACCATCGCGCGTTTGCACGACATGATCGCGAGCATCGAACGCGGGCAGCTGCCCGAGGGGGCGGCCGACCTGATCGCCACGCTGGGCGAGCTCGAAGATGAGCAGGCCCCGCTGGCGTCCGGACCGGAACCCGAGGTGCGGAGCGAGGTACAGGACGTGCCTGTCGTGGCAAGCGCCGAGATGCCGGAAGCGGCAGACCACCAGGAGGAAATGCCCGCCGAAGCCGCCCATCCCGCCGAGCCGGCCGAGCCGGCCGAAGCGATCCCGGTCGAAGCGACCCCCGGTCTGCCGGATGTGAGCGCGCTGATCCCGGACTTCAAGCCCGTCACGCCGGCCCCCGTCTTCGAGCGGCGCGAAGTGGCCGATGAAATCGACCCGCAGTTGCTGCCGATTTTCCTCGAGGAGGCGGACACGCTGGTGCCCGATACCAGCGCGCAGCTGCGTGCCTGGAAGGATGCGCCTGCCAGCGCGGGACCGCGCGATGCGCTGCGCCGCAATCTGCATACCATCAAGGGCAGCGCGCGCATGGTTGGTGCGATGCGCCTGGGCGAACTGACGCACGTGATGGAATCGCGCGTGATCGCCGTGATCGAAGGGCATCTGAGCACCGGTGCAGACGTCTTCGATACCCTGGAAGCGCAACTCGACCGTCTGGCTGATGCCGTGGAACGCCTGAAGCAGGGCGATCTCGCACCGGCGATCGAAGACGCGGCGGTGCCGCTGGCTGCGCCCGTCGAGCCGGTGCTGGGCCATGCCGAATCCCCGACCGCGGTGACGGCCACGACGGCCGATCCGCTGGCGACCCCGACGCCGGTCACGCGCGACAGTAATGCCCTGACCCTGCGGGTGCGGGCAGACTGGATCGACCGCATGGTCAACCAGGCCGGCGAAGTGGCGATCGCGCGTTCACGCATCGAGAGCGAGGTGTTCGCGTTCAAGCGCCACGTCAACGAATTGTCGGAGGCACTGGTGCGCCTGCGCGGCCATATCCGCGAAGTCGAGATCCAGGCCGAGTCGCAGATGCAGGCGACCTT
>JAJZRT010000475.1 GCA_021802595.1 Pseudomonadota bacterium | reverse complement strand
GCAACATCGCCATCGGCCTGTGGCAGCGCGCGTCCATCTTCCTCAAGCGCGTCGGCGGCATCATCCTGGCGCTCACCGTCGTCATGTGGTTCCTCGCCAGCTTCCCCGCGCCGCCTGCCGGCGCGACCGGTCCGGCGATCGAATACAGCCTCGCGGGCACGCTCGGCCGCGGCCTCGCCACGATCTTCGAACCCATCGGCCTGAACTGGCAGATCAGCGTCGCGCTGGTGCCGGGCATGGCCGCGCGCGAAGTCGCGGTCAGCGCGCTCGGCACCGTCTACGCGCTGTCGGCCAGCGGCGACGACACTGCGCAGGCGCTGACGCCGCTGATCGCGCACAGCTGGAGCCTCGCCACTGCGCTGTCGCTGCTGACCTGGTTCGTCTTCGCACCGCAGTGCCTGTCCACGCTCGCCACCGTCAAGCGCGAAACCGGCGGCTGGAAAATGCCGCTCGTCATGGCCGGTTACCTGTTCGGCCTGGCCTGGCTCGCATCCTTCATCGTGTATCACCTCGCCGTCGCGGCGGGCTGGGGATGACCCATGCCTGCCGCCTTCCGTTTTTTTCAACCGCCAGCCAGCCAAGCGTTTGCTCCGCCAGCCAGTCGATCTTTCAGACCAGGAGCAAACCATGTCCCACGTACGACCGCGCCCGCCCTCGGGCATCCTGCGCCAGCTGATGGCGCGCCTGCAACCCGCGGCCGCCATGCCGGCTGCCGCTTCGCTCGCCTTCATGATGCTGGCCCCCGCCGCATTGGCACAGATGGCGGATCCGGCGAATACCGCCCAAACCACGCTGCCGACCGTCAAGGTGGAAGACACGTCCGACCCCATGGAGGTCAATAACGGCTACCAGGGTACGCAGACCCGGGTCGGCAAGACCCAGCAGGACCCGCAGGACATCCCGCAGGCGATCACCGTCGTGACCCAGCAGCTGATGCAGGAGCAACATGTCGGTTCGCTGCGCGATGCCTTGCGCAACGTGTCGGGGCTCACCTTCAACGCCGCCGAAGGCGGCCGCGCCGGCGACAACATGATGCTGCGCGGCTTCTACACCTTCGGCGACGTCTACCTCGACGGCATCCGCGACACCGCGCAATACAACCGCGAAACCTTCTTCCTCGAGCAGGTCGACGTGCTGCGCGGCTCCGCCTCGATGCTGTTCGGCCGCGGCCAGGCCGGCGGCGTCATCAATCTCGTCTCCAAGACACCCAAGCTGGCCGATGCCTACAAACTGACCGGCAGCGTGGGCACCGACAACTACAGCGAAGTCACCGCCGATCTCAACAAGCAGCTGGGCGAGCACAGCGCGGTACGCGTGAACCTGATGAAACGCGACGAAGGCAGCTGGCGCGAAAATCCCGCCAGCGGCGCGGAGCCGGAGGTCAACCGCGGCGGCGCCCAGGTCAGCCTTGCGCTCGGCATGAACACCGACGACGAATTCACCTTCTCGCACCTGTATATGCGCAACCGCGACACGCCCGACTACGGCTTCTCGTTCGACAACGCCACCCACCGCCCCAACACCACGTTCCCGGTCGATTATTTCTGGGGCATCGACCGCAACTTCGACGACAGCGACGTGAACGTCACCACCGGCACCTGGACGCACCGCTTCGCCGATGACAGCCAGTTGCGTACTACGGTCCGCTACGGCGACTACGAACGCAGCTACTGGGCGCGCACGCCGAGCGCCACGGTTGCGCCGAACGCGGACGGAACGCTCCCTGGCAATGGCGGCAACTGGAATGCAGGACCCACCCGCTCGTCCGATTACGAAACGCTCACGCTCCAATCCGACTACAGCCGGAAATTCGAGGCGCTGGGCATGAAGCACGAATTCCTCACCGGCGTCGAATACCTGCACGAGAACAGCCATCGTTCAGGCCTGCAGAATCTCGGCGGGACGACCATCGCGTCCGGCATTCCTCCCATGTTCCTGCCCTATGTCGAATCGTCGACCGGCGCGGGTCTCAACAACTTCACCGGCAATTCCTACGCCCTCTATGCACAGGATACGGTCGAGTTCATCCCGGACTGGAAAGCCACGCTGGGCGTGCGCCGCGACGAACTCGACGCCAACTACTCCAGCGCCGCCTCGCCGCACCTGGAATACGGCGAGTGGAGCTATCGCGCCGCCTTGTCGTACCAGCCCACCGAGGAAGCGCACTACTACGTCGGCTACAGTGATTCGTTCAGCCCCACGGCCGACCTCTACCAGCTGACCGCCACGCCGCAGCCGCCCGAGACCAGCCAGGTCTACGAGGTCGGCGCGAAGTGGATGTTCTTCGACGGCGATCTCTCCTTCCGTACCGCACTCTACCGTGCGATCAAGAACTGGGAGCGCAACACCGACCTCGAATCGACCGCGTCCATCCTGACCAAGAAGCGCCGCACCGACGGCATCGAATTCGAAGCGGCCGGCCGCATCACGCCGAACTGGGAAGTCTTCGCCGGGCTGGCGCTGATGGACGCCACCATCCTCGAAGTCGCCGAGCAATCCAACGGCACCGTCGGCGATCCGCGCTTCGTCGGCAAGCGGCCGCGCAACACCCCGCCCTACACCTTCAACCTGTGGTCCACCTACAAGCTGGGCGGCGGCTGGAAGGTCGGCGGCGGTGCCGAGGCCAAGGGCGAACGCTATGGCTACAACCCGTCGAACGCCTCGGCCAATGCACAGTTCACCACCAACGGCCAGCCCAGCGGCTTCAATCCCAATACTGCGCCGGCTTACGTGCGCTGGGATGCCATGGTGTCCTATGACCAGAAAACCTGGGGCGTCCGCCTGAACGTGCAGAACCTGTTCAACAAGACGTACTACGACTCGATCTACGACAACGGTCCGTTCACCGTACCCGGTCAGAAGCGTCGCTTCATCCTCACAGGCGAGCTGAAGTTCTGAGCTGCCTTCCCTGCCAACCATGGTCAGGGATAGGGCGTTGTCTAGGCAGCCCCCTATCCCTGACAGGAGACCCGACCATGCTGCTGCACATTCCGGACATACTCGACGCCGCCACACTCGCGCACTGCACGGCACTGCTGAAACAGGCCGACTGGGCCGACGGCCGCGTCACCGCCGGCACCCAGGCCGCCACGGTGAAGAACAACCTGCAACTGCCGGAAACCAGCCCGGTGGCGCAGCAGCTGCGCGCGCTCGTCCTCGAAGCCTTGTCGAAGAACCCCACCTTCTTCAGCGCCGCCCTGCCCAAGCGCATCTATCCGCCGCTGTTCAACCGCTACGGCGACGAAGCCAATTCCTTCGGCAATCACGTGGACAACGCCATCCGTACCCACCCGGCGACCGCACAGCATGTGCGAACCGACCTGTCGTTCACGCTCTTCCTCAACGACCCGGCCGATTACGACGGCGGCGAACTCATCATCGAGGACGGCATGGGCGGCCGCGCGGTCAAGCTGCCGGCGGGCCATCTGATCCTGTATCCCTCGTACAGCGTACATCGCGTCGAGCCGGTGACGCGCGGCGCACGGCTGGCGTGCTTCACCTGGCTGGAAAGCATGGTGCGTGAACCGCAACGGCGCGAATTGCTGCACGAAATGGACTTAAGTATCGCCGCACTGCGCGGCGAACACGGCGAAACCGATACCGCCGTGCGCCTGACCAGTTGCTACCACAACCTGATGCGGATGTGGGCAACGGTCTGATTTCAAACCTGTTTCATTCACCCCAAGGAGCACACATCATCATGATCACCCTGCGTACTACCCTCGCCGCGCTGGCGTTCGTTCCCGCCCTGGCGCACGCCGCCGCCGACTGCGAAGCCCATCCCAAGGACAAGTGGATGAAGGAGGCCGATCTCAAGGCTGCGCTGGTCGACGCCGGCTACAAGATCAAGAAATTCAAGATCGACGGCAACTGCTACGAGATGTACGGCTGGAACGAAAAAGGCCAGCGCGTCGAGATCTACATGGACACCGTCACCGGCAAACCCGTGAAGGCCTATCTCGACTGATGCCTGGGCACGTCGTGGAACGCGCGTACGTCTGGGACCGCTTCGTCCGCCTGCACCACTGGAGCCTCGCCGTCCTGGTGCTGCTCAACGCATTCCTGTTCGATGGCGGCAGCCCATGGCATCGCTGGACGGGTTACGCGGCGCTGGGGCTGGTGGGGGCACGTCTCGTCTGGGGTGCGATCGGCTCGCACCATGCCCGCTTTTCCGGTTTTTTCCCCACGCCGGCGCGCATCCGGGCCTACCTCGCCAGGCAACGCCTCG
>JAJZRT010000474.1 GCA_021802595.1 Pseudomonadota bacterium | reverse complement strand
CTCGAGTGGCTGAGACGGAAGACCGGGGTCAAGAGTTGAGGTGATTGCAATGATTGCATGTTTGCGCTAGACTGCTATCAACGCAATCACTTGCTGGGAGATCGATCGTGGCGACCAATCTTGTCGTGCGCAACGTGGATGAAGACCTTGCCTTGGCGCTCAAACGGCAGGCAGCCTCACATGGGCGAAGCGCCGAAGCGGAGCACCGGGAAATTCTGCGGGCTGTGCTTCAGCGTCCGAAACGTCGCTCGCTGGCCGAGGTGCTTGCGAGCATGCCGAATGTTGGCGAGGATACGGATTTCGATTGCCGGAACGGCTAAGGATTGACGCTGTGTACCTGGTCGATACCAATGTCGTTAGCGAGGCGCGTAAAGGGAGTAAGGCGAATTCGGGCGTGCGCGAGTTCTGGCGGACAGTCGACGATGCCGACGTGTATATTTCGGCGCAGACGATCGGCGAAATTCGCCGGGGAGTGGAGAATCTAAAACGGCGTGGCGATGTTCCGCAATCGCGAAAGCTGGAACAATGGCTCGCGCTGGTCGTGGCTGAATATGGCGACCGCATACTCGGCTTCGATGAAGAGTGTGCGCAAATCTGGGGGAAGTTGATGTCGCCGCACAAGCAACATCCAATAGATAAGCAAATTGCGGCGATCGCGCTTATTCATGGGTTTACCGTAGTCACGCGAAATGTGGACGATTTCGGCGGGACCGGGGTTGGGCTGAAGAATCCTTTCACGCAATGACGCGTTGCGCAAAGTGCATCTCAAGATAAACATTATTTACGGATAAGCTCTTAGTTGTACTGTGTTAATAATCATGGTATTATCGCGACATCTTCATGCGATTGCGGAGGTGTTTCGTGGGCAGCAATGTGGAATCGCGATTTGAACGGTATGCCGATGTGATGATTGAAGCCCTGGGACATGCGGATCGGGCGAGGCCGGCGCGCTGGTATTTGCGCGGCCCGATGCTGCCCGGTGAGCGCAAGAGCGTGGAGCCGATGGCCGCGCGCGTGCATCCGCAGGATGTGCGCTCGGCGCATCAATCGATGCACCATCTGGTCGCCGACTCCGAGTGGAGCGATAAGGCGCTGCTTCGGGCGGTAGGCGCAGAAGTGGTGCCGGTGCTGAGCCAAGCGGGACGGGCGCCCTGTTACTGGATTGTGGACGACACGGGCTTTCGCAAGTACGGCAAGCACTCGGTCGGGGTGGCGCGGCAATACTGTGGGCAGTTGGGCAAGACCGAGAACTGCCAAGTCGCGGTGAGTTTGTCGCTCGCCACCGCCGATGGCAGTGTGCCGCTGGACTATCGGCTGTACCTGCCGAAGGAGTGGGCCGAAGACAAAGAGCGCTGCAAGCGTGCGGGCGTGCCCAAGGAGATCGCCTTTGCAACCAAGGGCGAGATTGCCTGGGCGCAGATCGAGGCGGCGCTCGCCGCCGGGATCCCGCGCGGGCCGGTGCTCATCGATGCGGGCTACGGTGACGAAGCGGCGCTGCGCGATCGTTTGAGCGCACACGGGCTGATCTACGCGGTGGGAATCCGGCCGGGGACCGCGCTCTGGTGCGATGAACATGAACCCGCGCCTGCACCGGCTAAACAGGGCCGTGGTCGGCCCCGCACCCGTGTGCTGCGTGACAAGACGCACCAGCCGATCGGCGTGCGCGAGCTCGCGCAGGCGCTGCCGGCAGCGACCTATCGCACCGTGACCTGGCGCGAAGGCACCAACGCAGCGCTCGCCTCGCGCTTTGCGCGGGTACGCGTGCGGGCGGCGCACGCCGATCGCCCCCGCGAGGAAGAATGGCTGCTGATCGAATGGCCCAAAGGGGAAGCCGAGCCGACTCGGTACTTCCTGTCCACCCTGCCTGCGGACATCTCGTTCAAGGAACTGGTGGCCATCGTCAAGATGCGCTGGCGTATCGAGCGTGACTACCTGGAACTCAAGCAGGAGGTCGGGCTGGGTCATTACGAAGGGCGCAATTGGCGTGGCTTTCATCATCATGCCAGTTTGTGCATCGCCGCCTACGCTTTTCTCATGCTCGAGCGGCTACGCGGCAGTAAAAAAAACGCTGCTCGACTCAAAGCGCCTGCCCTACCCGAAGGCTTCCACCCGCGCGGGGCTCGCACCGATGCAGCGCCACATCCCCTGGTCGATCGCCACCGCGCGCTTTCGCCTGGGTCGGGCCATCGCACGAAGTCTGCCGCTTTGTCCGTGCTGCGCAAAGGCTTATCTGAGAGTGTATAAACATTAATAACACAGTACAATTAGGAAGCCCCCCGTCTGTTGGCCCTGGTCGTCCACGCGAATTCGACTTCGACGACGCTGTGCGGGACGCCGTGGTGGTGTTCCAAACCCATGGCTACACCGCGACGTCCATGGTCCATCTCATAGAAGGCACCGGCCTGTCGCGCGGCAGTCTTTACAAGGCGTTCAGCGACAAACATTCGCTCTTTCTGGCTGCTCTGGATCGATATACCTCCGATGGTCTGAGCCGCCTGAGCAACGACCTCGACAAGGAGCCGGCGCGGGAGGCCATCCGCGCCACGCTGCAGCATTACGCTCGCCTGTCCACGGCAAGAAAAGGCCGTCGCGGCTGCTTGGTCACCGCAGCCGCGACGGAACTGCTGCCGACGGATGACGAAGTTCGCGAGCGGGTCAGCGCGATGTTCAAACGCATGCAAAACCTGTTGGCGGCGGCCATTCGCAAGGGACAGTCTTCAGACGAGATCAGCACCCGCCACGATGCCCGCGCGCTTGCCCGCTTTCTACTGTGCACGATTGAAGGCATGCGGGTACTCGGTAAAACAGGTCCGAGCGAAGCAAAGATGGAGGCCCTTATTGCCATCGCTGTGGACGCACTTGACTGACATTTTTTTATCTAATTTGGAACCATTAGGTTCTTAAAAGGCCGCTCATGAGTACCGCGTACAACCCGACAGCTTCAACATCTGAGCTGACCGATACCCCCGACCCGCGTCGCTGGGCCGCCCTGGTCGTCCTGCTGGCTGGCAGCTTTCTGCCGCCTCTTGATTTCTTCATCGTGAATACCGCCTTACCCTCCATCCGCGCCGGCCTGCACGCCTCTTCCGCCACTCTGCAACTTGTGATATCCGGCTATGCGGCCAGCTATGCAGTATTCCTGATCACGGGAGGCCGGCTTGGCGATCTCTACGGCCGCCGCCGCGTTTTCGCGGCCGGTTTGTTCGGCTTTGCCGGGGCATCGGCCATCTGTGGCGTTGCCTGGTCGCCTGCCATATTGATCGTCGGGCGTGTACTCCAAGGCGTCACGGCAGCCGTCATGGCGCCGCAGTCGCTTGCATCCATTCATGCGCTGTTCCCAACGAACGAAAAAGCCAAGGCGCTTGGCTACTACGGCACAACGTTCGGCCTTGCTGCTGTGATAGGTCAAATGCTCGGAGGTGCCCTAATTGCAGCCAACCCGTTCGGGTTTGGCTGGCGTAGCATATTTCTCGTCAACCTGCCCGTGGCCGCCTTCGCCATCCCAGCCGCATTGCTGCTGATCCGGGAAAGTCGTGCCGGGCGACCACCCCGTCTCGATGTGCGCGGAGTAATCCTGCTCGCGGCAACACTGTCTGCTCTGGTCGTACCGCTAATCGCAGGGCGAGAACAAGGCTGGCCTGTCTGGTCAATAGCTCTGTTGCTCGGCTTCCTTCCGCTTCTGGCCTTGTTCTGGCGCCACGAACATCGTGTTGTGCGCGATGGCGGAGATCCGCTTGTCATCCCAGCCATGTTGCGCGCACCTGGCTTGCTGCGTGGGCTGGCCGCCACCCTTTGCTTTTACGCCATCGCTGCTTTTTTCCTTACGTTCTCGATTTACGAACAATCCGGACTTGGCCGCAACTCCTTGTATGCTGGGCTTGCCCTGCTGCCGTTTGCCATCGGCTTCATGCTTGGCCCGCTTACCAGTCCCCGACTACACAGACATCTCGGCGCGCGCACACCTGTAGTGGGCATGGTGCTGGAAGTGATCGGCCTCGTAGGCGTCGCTCTCTCCGTCTACACTGACACTTCATATTTACTGTCGTCAGCCCTTTTTATACTTGGTTTTGGGCAAGGCATTGCGCTGCCGACATTGGTTCGTGCCTTGATTGACAGGGTGGAAGGAAAGATCGCCGGGTTGGTGTCAGGACTTGTGTCTTCCACCCTTCAGATCAGCGCCGCACTGTCCGTCGCTATCATTGGCGGCTTGTTCTACATGGTGCTAGGAAACCACC
>JAJZRT010000473.1 GCA_021802595.1 Pseudomonadota bacterium | reverse complement strand
TGGGCGATCCCTGGGATACGCTGCTGCGCGTGGGCATGGCGCTGGCGGCCCCCTTAGGTAATGGAAAAAGATGATGGACGTGAAACAGTACATGCAGACGGTGGGCAGGCAGGCGCGTGAAGCCTCGCGTGCGATTGCCCGCGCCGACACCAACCAGAAGAACCGCGCGCTGCTGGCGATGGCCGCGGCGATCCGCCGCGACGCCGCGAAGCTGCTGGAGGCCAACGCCAACGACATGGCGCACGCTCGCGCCGCCGGCTACGACAGCGCGCTGCTCGACCGCCTGCAACTGAACGAGAAGACCGTTGCCGGCATGGCCGAGGGCCTGGAACAGATCGCCGCCTTGCCCGACCCGGTCGGCGAGATCGACGGCCTGAAATTCCGCCCATCGGGCATCCAGGTCGGCAAGATGCGGGTGCCGCTCGGCGTCATCGGCATCATCTACGAGGCGCGCCCGAACGTGACGGCGGACGCTGCCGGCCTGTGCCTGAAATCCGGCAATGCCGCGATCCTGCGCGGCGGTTCCGAGGCGCTGCACTCGAACCAGGCAGTCGCCGCCTGCGTGCGCGAAGGACTCGAGGCCGCCGGCCTGCCCGCCACGGTGGTGCAGGTGATCGAGACCACCGACCGCGCCGCGGTGGGCGAACTCATCACCATGAAGGATTACGTCGACGTCATCGTGCCGCGCGGCGGCAAGGGACTGATCGAGCGCATCACCGGCGAGGCGCGGGTGCCGGTCATCAAGCACCTGCACGGCAACTGCCACGTCTACGTCGACGACCGCGCCGACCTCGCCAAGGCGGTGAAGATCGTCGAGAACGCCAAGACCCAGCGCTACGGCACGTGCAACACGACCGAGTCGCTGCTGGTGGCGCGCGCAATCGCGGCGGTGGCGCTGCCGGAAATCGGCCGCATGCTGGCTGGCAAGGGCGTCGAAATGCGCGGCTGTCCGGAGGCGCTGGCGATCCTCAAGGGAACCGGCATCGCCGCCGACAAGCTCAAGGCAGCAACCGAGGCCGACTGGTACGAGGAATACCTCGGCCCGATCATCGCGGTGAAGGTCGTCGATGGCCTCGACGAAGCCATCGTCCATATCAATACCCATGGCTCGCAGCATACCGATGCCATCGTCACCGAGGACTACGGCCGTGCGCGCCGCTTCCTGCGCGAGGTCGACTCGGCCAGCGTGGTGGTCAACGCCTCGACCCGCTTTGCCGACGGTTTCGAGTATGGCCTTGGCGCCGAGATCGGCATTTCCACCGACAAGATCCACGCGCGCGGCCCGGTCGGGCTGGAAGGACTCACCAGCCAGAAGTGGGTGGTGCTCGGCGACGGACATGTGCGCGGATAAAGCATGCCGCCGATAGGCGTCTTCGGCGGCACCTTCGATCCGATCCACTTCGGCCATCTGCGGCTGGCAGAGGAAATGGCCGACGCACTCGGTCTGGATCGCGTCCTGTTCATCCCGGCCGGCCAGCCGCCGCATCGCGGTACGCCGCGCATCGCGGCCATCCACCGGCTGGAAATGGTGCGCCGCGCGATCGCCGGCAATCCACGCTTTGAGGCGGATGCGCGCGAAGTGCTGCGCCCACAGCCGAGTTACACGGTCGACACCCTCACCGCCCTGCGCGCCGAACTCGGCGACGCGCAGCCCCTCTGGCTGTTGCTGGGTGCCGATGCGTTCCTCGACCTGCCGAGCTGGCACGACTGGCGGCGGCTGTTCGAACTGGCGAATATTGCCGTGGCGGCCCGTCCCGGCGCGCAACTGCTGCAACCCGGCGCCATAATGGAGCCTTTGCTGGGCGAAGTGTCGCCACGCCTCGCGACCGGCGACCGCCCGGCGGGCTCGGTGCTGCTGCGACAGATGACCCCCCTCGACATATCGGCCACCGCGATCCGCGACGCCCTGGCACGCCGTGGCAGCGCGCGCTATCTGCTGCCCGACGCCGTGCTCGACTATATTCACGAACACCAACTGTACACACCCACATGAACATTGAAGACAAGATCAAATTAATCGTCGACGCGCTCGAGGACATCAAGGCGCGCGACATCACCGTGCTCGATACCAGCAAGCTCACCTCGCTGTTCGAGCGCATGGTGATCGCCAGCGGCGACTCCAACCGCCAGACCCGTGCACTGGCCGACAACGTGCGCGAAAAGGTGAAGGAGGCGGGCGAGCATGTCGGCGGCATGGAGGGCGAGGATACCGGCGACTGGGTGCTGCTCGACCTCGGCGACGTGGTGGTGCACGTGATGCAGCCTGCCACGCGTGCGCATTACAATCTGGAAGAGCTGTGGGGCGCGGGCGAAGCGGCGCGCGCACGACACATCCAAAAAGACCACTAGGTGAAACTGCACCTGATCGCCGTCGGCCACAAGATGCCCGGCTGGATCGAAGCCGGTTACGATGATTATGCGCGGCGGATGCCGCCGGATATGCCACTGATGCTTGCCGAGATCAAGCCGGGACATCGCGTGGCGGGGGAGGACGGCGCGCGGGCGCGTCAGCAGGAGGCCGAGCGGATCCAGGCGGCCCTGCCGGCCGGCTGTGTGCCAGTGGTGCTCGACGAGCGCGGCGCCCAGGTGACCACGCGCGAACTTGCGGCGTGGCTGCAGGGCTGGATGACGGAGGGCGTATCGCCGGCGTTCGTCATCGGCGGCGCGGATGGCCTCGACGACAGCGTCAAGGCGCGTGCCGGCAAGCTGCTGGGGCTGTCGAAGCTGACGCTGCCGCATGCGCTGGCGCGGGTGATGCTGGCCGAGCAGTTGTATCGTGCCGTATGCATCATCAAGGGGCATCCCTACCATCGGGATTGAGGGGGAATAACAAATATGCTGGTCGACAAACGGATTTATCTGGCTTCCCAGTCGCCGCGGCGACGCGAGCTGCTGAAGCAGATCGGGGTGGCCTTCGATGTGCTGGCGCTGCGTGCCGTGGCGGGCCGGATGGATGTGGTCGAGGTACCGCGCGCCGACGAGACGGCAGCCGATTTCGCCCAGCGCATGGCGGGCGAAAAGGCCGCTTGCGGCTGGCGCGCGGTGGACGCGCGCCGGCTGCTGCGCTTTCCGGTGCTGGGCGCGGACACGGTGGTCGAGCTCGATGGCGCCATTCTCGGCAAGCCGGCCGACCGCACCGAGGCCGAGGCCATGCTGAGGCGCCTGTCCGGACGCGAACATCAGGTGCACACTGCCGTGGCGGTGCAGCACGAGGCCCGCCTGGAACTGCGCCTGTCATCCAGCCGCGTCCGGATGGCGGCGCTCGACGCAGCCACCATCACGCGCTACCTGGAAACCGGCGAATACCTCGGCAAGGCCGGGGCGTACGGCATCCAGGGGCGCGCCGGCGCGTTCGTCGAACACATCGACGGCAGCTACAGCGGCATCATGGGGCTGCCGTTATATGACACAGCCGTTTTATTGAGGGCCTTCGGCCTCGTCGTCTGAAGCCTTTCCTAAATCAAAGCTGAAGCGTCGTCGTACCCTGCGCGCCTGCCTGGCGTCAACGCTCATCCGCGTCAGCTTCGATTTAGAAATGGATTGAGTTTTGCCATGAGCGAAGAAATCCTCGTCAATGTCACGCCACAGGAAACCCGCGTCGCCGTGCTGCACCTTGGCGCGGTGCAGGAGCTGCACATCGAGCGCGCCAAGTGCCGTGGCCTGGTCTCCAACATCTACATGGGGCGCGTGGTGCGCGTGCTGCCGGGGATGCAGTCGGCCTTCATCGACGTCGGGCTGGAGCGCGCCGCCTTCCTGCACGTCGCCGACATCTGGGAGGAGCGCCACAACGGCGAGCCGGAGCGACCGATCGAGCAGATCCTGCATGAGGGCCAGACGCTGATGGTACAGGTGATCAAGGACCCGATCGGCACCAAGGGCGCGCGACTGTCCACCCAGATCAGCTTCGCCGGCCGTTATCTGGTCTACCTGCCGCAGGAGACCCACATCGGCATCTCGCAGAAGATCGAAGGCGAGGAAGAGCGCGAACACCTGCGCCAGAAACTCCACCAGCTGATCCCGGCCGACGCCACCGGTGGCTTCATCGTGCGCACCATGGCCGAGACCGCCGAAGACGCCGAGATGCAGGCCGACATCGAGTATCTCAGGCGTTTGTGGAGCAGTATCCAGTCGCGCGGCAACTGCGTCGTGCCGTGCCTGCTGTACCAGGACCTGGACCTGTCGCTGCGCGTGTTGCGCGACTTCGTCAACCGCGAAACCAGCCGCATCCTGATCGAC
>JAJZRT010000472.1 GCA_021802595.1 Pseudomonadota bacterium | reverse complement strand
GTGGGTTTCACGACGGCCGGACCAGGCTTGCCGAATATGCCGACCACATGGAGAAAATGGCGTTGAAGGATGCCTTGACCGGATTGCCGAACCGGTCGGCATTGTTCGATGAGTTCGAGAAGGCCGGTTCATACGCCCGGCGAATGGGCTCGGCCATTGCCGTGCTGTACTTCGATCTGGATGGATTCAAGCAGGTCAACGATACGCTCGGACATGCGCAGGGCGACATGCTGCTCAGGGAGACGGCAAACCGTGCGAACGCCGTGCTGAGAGGCGAGGACGTGCTGGCCCGGTTTGGCGGGGATGAGTTTGTCGTGCTGCTGAGGGTGCATGATTCAGGAAAACGGGCTCGCACGGTTGCGGAGCGAATCCGGCAATCCATCGCCTCCATCGGCTATGTCGATGGCAATCCGGTCAACGTGACCGCCTCCGTCGGCATCGTGGTGGTGAGCGGTGCGGATGCCGCCCGGATGGGAGCCGAACAGATCGTCCACGAGGCGGACCTGAACATGTATGCGGCCAAGAAGGACGGCAAGAACCAGATCGTGCTGACGACGCTTTCGAGAGAAATCAGGCTGGCTGCTCGTGTGGCTTAAACCGGGCCGGAAGGCTCCCTGTTTCCGGCTGCTGCGACCACATCATCCGCCAGGCCGAACACCGCGCGTGCATTCCGCGTGGTGGCCCGGGCCACCGTGTCGAGGTCCAGACCGCGCAACTCGGCCAGCACCTGCGCAATGCGTGGCAATTCGCCCGGCGCGTTGCGGCCGCGCCCGATCCATACGGGCGGAATGTCGGGGCTGTCGGTTTCCAGCACGATTGCTTCCAGAGGCAGGTCTACAGCCAGCCGCCGCAGGTTGTTGGCGCGTGGCCAGGTGAAGGCACCCCCGAAGCCCAGTTTGAAACCCAGCTTGATGAATTCGTCCGCCTGCTGCGGGCTGCCGTTGAAGGCGTGGGCGATGCCGCCGCGCACGCCAACCTTGCGAAGATGCTTCAGCAATTCGTCGTTGGCTTTGCGGCAGTGCAGCAGCACCGGAAGGTCGCAGTCCTTCGCGATCTTCAGTTGCTCGATATAAAAGAATTCCTGCATGCTGTAGTCGAGATCCTTGACGAACAGATCGAGGCCGATTTCGCCGATGGCGACCGGTCGCTGCGCCTCGATCTGCGCGCGCAGGTCGGCGAGGTGCTCGGGACGGTGCACATGGATGTACATGGGGTGCAGCCCCCACGCCGGCAGGCAGCCGGGATAGCGTGCGCAGGTGGCGGCCACCGCCGCGAAATTGTCGCGGCTGATGGCGGGAACGACCTGCACGCCGACGCCGCCGGCGACGGCACGCGCGTACTCGGCGTCACGGTCGGCGTCGAACTCAGCCGCGTCGAGGTGGCAGTGGGTGTCGATAAAAAACGGCACCGCGTCGGGTGCCGTTCTTGCATTGCCGGTCACGCGCTTAATCGTTGCTGGCAAAACCCAGCAGCTGCAGCAGGCTGGTGAACAGGTTGAAGATCGCGACGAACAGCGTGACCGTCGCCATGATGTAGTTCGTCTCGCCGCCGTGGATGATGTTGCTGGTCTCGTACAGGATGAGTCCGGACATCAAGAGCACGAACATCGCCGACACCGCCAGCGACAGGCCGGGCATGTGAAAGAAGATGGCGCCGAGGCCGGCGAGGAAGGCGACCAGGATGCCGACCATGAGGAAGCCGCCCATGAAGCTGAAGTCCTTGCGGGTGGTCATCACGTAGGCCGACAGGCCGAGGAAGATCGCAGCGGTGCCGCCCATAGCCATCATCACCACCTGGCTGCCGTTGGGCATTGCCAGATACGCGCTGAGGATGGGGCCGAGCGTGTAGCCCATGAAGCCGGTGAGGCCGAACACGAAGGCGATGCCGAGCCCGCTGTTGCGGAACTTGGTGGTCAGGAACAGCAGGCCGTAGTAGCCGACCAGGGTGAGGATGATGCCGGGATGCGGCAGGCCCAGCGCCATCGCCGCGCCGGCGGTCAGCGCAGCGAATGCCAGCGTCATCGACAGCAGCATGTAGGTGTTGCGGACGACCTTGTTGGTCGACGAGACCGCAGACGCGCTGCGGCTGAGGGTGGTGACGTTCTGGTTCATGAAACCTCCGGAAAAGACTCGGGTGTGCAGTAATGGATCGATTCTAGCCTAGCAAGTTCCGCAGGGATACCTGCGCAAGGGCCGGGCAGGCGCCGGTGTGTCGTGTGCCTACTTCGCGGGAACCAGGTCGGGATGCCAGCCCAGCAGGAGATACAGCGCGGCAAACCCCAGCACGTAGGCCACCGGCACGTGCCAGCCCTCGCGCAGCCAGGTGAGCGTGTTTTTCGCCTGCGGATACAGGTTCGACATCGCCACCCCCGCGCTGGAGCCGAACCAGATCATCGAGCCGCCGAAACCGACCGCGAAGGCCAGGAGGCCCCAGTCGTAGCCGCCCTGGTACAGGGCCAGTGCGGTGAGCGGGATGTTGTCGAAGACGGCGGAGACGAAGCCGAGGCCGAAGGTCGTGTGCACCGACGGCAGCGGCAGTTCCTTCACCGGCATCAGGCTGGCGGACAGCACCAGCGCGATCAGGAACAGCGCGCCCTTCACCGATTTGCTCACTTCGCCCCACGGCGTCGGGCGGATGAAGCCGCCGAGGACGATCGCCGCCCACACGCCGGCGGCGGGAAAATCGAGCCCGATATTGGCGGCGATCGCACCGCCGATGATGAGCGCGACGATCGCCAGCTGGCCCCAGTCCAGTCGCAGGTTTGCGGGCGGGTTCCGGGTGACGGGGTGATAGCGCTGCTGCGCCTTGGCCGCGACGATGCCGGAGAAGATCACCGCCACGGTGGAGGCGATGAAGGCGTCCGCCACATGGATCGCCGGCACGCCGGCGATCCACATCATGGTCGTGGTGGTGTCGCCCACCACCGAGCCGGCGCCGCCGGCGTTGCTGGCCGCGACGATGCCCGCCAGGTAGCCGACGCTGACCTTGTGCTTGTAGACGTGCCCCGCGACCACGCCGCC
This sequence comes from Pseudomonadota bacterium, assembly GCA_021802595.1. The sequence goes on along the minus strand of JAJZRT010000472.1, from coordinate 1,221 downwards.
GATGATGGCCGCCGCGATGTTGTCGAGGAAAGTCGAGATCACTGCCACCAGCACCAGCAGCACGAAGCCGCCCTTCCAGTCGTCGGGCAGGAAACGCGGGAGCCAGTCCGGCACGCGGGACAGCTCGAAATGCCGCGCCAGGATGGCGAAGCCCAGCAGCAGACCCAGCAGGTTCAGCACCAGTCTTTCCTCGTGCATGAAGTGGGCGACCAGATCCGTGTCCTGTGCCATCAGTCCCTTGTAGAGCGTGATGAGGACGAGGCCCGTGACCGCGACTTCGAGGTTGCGCCGGTGAAAGATCGCCACCCCCAGCAGGGTGAAGGCGAACAGGAAGAATTCGACGGGAATGTTCAGCAGCGGCATGGCAGGGTCAGGCACGGGCGGGGCGTGAATAATAAGCTTTCAGCAGGAAGGGCGGCGCGATCGTGGTCAGCGCGATGACGATCAGCAGCGCGGCGTAGGTCTCGGCGTCGAGGATGCCCTGGTTCAGGCCCAGCTGCGCGAAGATCAGGCCGACCTCGCCGCGTGGGATCATGGCCAGGCCTACGGCCATCTGGCGAAAGCGGCTCTCGCGGATGAAAAAGCCGGCGGCGAGCTTGCCGATGAAGGCCACGACGATCAACGCGCCGCCCAGTTGCCAGACGCGCGCCGAACCCCAGTCCACCGTGTTGAGGTTGAGCGACACGCCGACCATGACGAAGAACAGCGGGGCGAAGGTATGGATCAGCGGCCGCATCTGCTCTTCGAGCCGGTGCGCGAGTTGCGGGCTGGGGGCGAACCAGCGGTCGAGCGCCGGCAGGCCGAAGCGGCTCATCACGTTGAAGCGGAAGTGCTGCGACAGCGCGAGGCCGGCGGCGAAGCCGCCCATGATGAGCGGCGCACCGACCGCGTGCGCCAGCCACGAGAACAGCAGGATCAAAGCCAGCGCCATCGTGATCAGAAGACCAGGCGTCGCGGCGCGCTGGTCGTAGTGGTCGATGATGCCGCCCGCCAGCTTGGCGACCAGCGGGGAGAGCAGCATGAACAGCAGGATGTAGCCCGCGACCGTTCCGGTGGCGGCGAGCGACACCTCGTTCTGCACCGCGAACTGGTAGAGGAAGGCGAGCGCCAGCACGCCGAGGATGTCGTCGAGCACGGCCGCGCCGATCACGATCTGCGCCTCGTCCGACTGCCGTTGCCCCAGATCATCCAGTACACGGACCGTGATGCCGATGCTGGTCG
>JAJZRT010000471.1 GCA_021802595.1 Pseudomonadota bacterium | reverse complement strand
TTTCTGCCACCCCAGACAGGAACAATTGAGAACCGCAGCAACTTTTTGGCAGCAAACATCACAACAGGAGGAGTTCAACCATGGAGACTGTAATCAAATCCACCCCGAACGAGGCGAGGAAAGTGTCGCGTCGCAAGTTTCTGACCGGCGCGGCCACCGGCGTCGCCGGCGCGGCAATCGCCGGATTCCCGATGATCGCCGTTGCCCAGTCGCCCATCGTCCTGAAGATGCAGGGCGCCTGGGGGGCCAAGGACATCTTCAACGAGATGGCCGAGGAATACGTCAAGCGCGTCAACGAGATGGCCGGCGGCCGCCTGCGCATCGACTACCTGGTCGCCGGATCGGTGGTCAAGCCCTTCGAGGTGATGGAAGCGACCTCCAAGGGCGTCATCGATGCCGGCCACCAGGTCGCGGTCTATTGGTACGGCAAGAGCAAGGTCGCCTCGCTGTTCGGCTCCGGCCCGGTGAGCGGCTGCGATGCCGCACAGAACCTCGCCTGGATCCACAAGGAAGGCCAGGTCTTCTATGACGAACTGATGAAGAAGATCGGCCTCGACGTCGTCGGCTTTTTCGCCATGCCGATGCCGACCCAACCGCTGGGCTGGTTCAAGAAGCCGGTCAAGTCTGCCGCCGAACTGAAGGGCTTCAAGTACCGCACCGTCGGTCTGGCCGCCGATCTGATGAACGAACTTGGCATGAAGGTGACGCAGCTGCCCGGCGGCGAGATCGTCCCGGCCATGGAGCGCGGCGTGATCGATGCCTTCGAGTTCAACAACCCGACCTCCGACCGCCGCTTCGGCGCCCAGGACGTGGCCAAGAACTACATGATGGGCAGCTATCACCAGTCCATGGAGTTCTTCGAGATCGTCTTCAACAAGAAGAAGTTCGAGTCCCTGCCGAAGGATCTGCAGGCCATCCTGCGCTACGCCGCGGAAGCCGCCTCGACCTCCAACTTTGCCCTGGCCATGGACAACTACTCCAGGGACCTGCAGGAGCTCAAGGACAAGAACAAGGTCAACATCATCCGCACGCCGCAGGACATCTTCGATGCCCAGATGAAGGCCTGGGATGTCGTCGTCAAGAAACTCGAGACGGAAGACCCGTTCTTCAAGAAGGTGTGGGATTCGCAGAAGGCCTGGGCCAAGCGGGTCGGCTACTACCACTTCTTCAACAATGCCGATTACAAGGCGGCCTACGAGCACATCTTCGGCAAGCTCGGTTTCTGATCGGCCATTTCGCGCAACCCCGGCGGGGATGCATGGGCATCCCCGCCCTTGACCTGCGGGACACCCTCCTCATGTCCATTCAATCCCTGCTGCATGGCATCGACCAGCTGTCCAAGTCGGTCGGCCACGCCTTCGCCTGGTGCATCGTCATCCTGACGCTCGGCACCTCTTACGAAGTCTTCGTCCGCTATGCCCTGAGCGACCCGACCGATTGGGCCTTCGACATGAGCTACATTCTCTACGGAGCACTGTTCATGATGTCGGGTGCCTACGCCCTGTCGCGCGGCGCCCACGTCCGCGGCGACATGTTCTATCGCAAGATGCCGCCGCGCGTCCAGGGCGGCCTCGAGCTGGTGCTCTACGTCCTCTTCTTCTATCCCGGCATCATCGCCCTGATGTATTCCGGCTGGGGCTACGCCATGGACTCGATGCGCATCAACGAGGTCAGCGTCAACAGCCCGATCGGCGTGCCGATCTGGCAGCTCAAGATGATCATTCCCGCTGCCGGCGCCCTGCTGGCCCTGCAGGGGGTGGCCGAGATGCTGCGCTGCATCGTCTGCCTGCGCACTGGAGCGTGGCCGCAGCGCCTGCACGATGTCGAGGAAATGGAAACCGCCATCCTGCATCAGGTGCAGGACGAAAAACGCCTCGGCTTCGAAGCATCCATGCCGGCGCCCTCCGCCGACTATCGTCCCACCACCGACACTTCGGGAGACGGCAAATGACCGATCCGCAAATTGCCCTCCTGATGCTGGGGGCGTTCATCTTCATCATCCTGCTCGGCTTCCCGATCGCCTTCACCCTCATGGCGATGGCGGTCGGCTTCGGCTACTACGCCTATTTCCAGCCCGACCAGGCCTTCTTCGACAACCGGGTGTTCTACCTGCTGACGCAGAACACGTTCAGCGTCATGAACAACGACGTGCTGATCTCGATCCCGCTATTCCTCTTCATGGGCTACATCGTCGAGCGGGCGAACATCCTCGACCGGCTCTTCCACAGCCTGCAGCTGGCTTTCCGCGCCGTCCCCGGCGCCATGGCGGTCGCGGCGCTGGTCACCTGCGCGCTGTTCGCCACCGCCACCGGCATCGTCGGGGCCGTGGTGACCCTGATGGGCCTGCTCGCCCTGCCCGCGATGATCAAGGCCGGCTATGAACACAAGTTGTCCACCGGCGTGATCGCCGCCGGCGGCACGCTGGGCATCCTCATCCCGCCATCGATCATGCTGATCGTCTATGCGGCGACCTCGGGCATCTCGGTGGTCAAGCTCTATGCCGCGGCGCTGCTGCCCGGCATACTGCTGGCGGGACTCTACATGGTCTATGTGGTCACGCGCGTGGTGATCAACCCCTCGCTGGCGCCGAAGCTGCCGAAGGAAGCCTACGAGAACGTCTCCTGGAGCGAGGTCTTCATCCTGCTGTTCAAGGCCTTCGTACCCCTCTCGGTGCTGATCCTCTCGGTGCTCGGCGCCATCCTCTTCGGCCTCGCGACGCCGAGCGAGGCGGCGGCGATCGGCGCCATGGGCGGCGTGGTCCTCGCGGCCGCCTACCGCGCCCTGACCTGGGAGCGCCTCAAGGAGGCGGTGTTCCTCACGGCACGCACCACCGCCATGGTCTGCTGGCTGTTCGTCGGCTCCTGGACCTTCTCCTCGATCTTTTCCTACCTCGGCGGCGAGACGCTGATCAAGGACTTCGTCCTCGGCATGGACCTCAACACCATCACCTTCCTGCTGCTGGCCCAGCTCATCATCTTCGTGCTCGGCTGGCCGCTCGAGTGGAGCGAGATCATCATCATCTTCGTGCCGATCTTCCTGCCGCTGCTGGCGCACTTCAACGTCGATCCGATGTTCTTCGGCATTCTCATCGCCCTCAACCTGCAGACCTCCTTCCTGACACCGCCGATGGCGATGTCCGCCTATTACCTGAAAGGCGTCGCGCCGAAACACATAGAACTGATGACCATCTTCAAGGGCTGCATGCCGTTCGTGGGGATGGTCTTCCTCGCCATGCTGCTGGTCTACGTCTTCCCGCAACTGGTGTATTGGCTGCCCGAGGTGTTATATGGCAACTGACGGCCAGCAGTCGCTGAACTGGCTCACGGCCCAGCAGGCAGCGCAGGGGATCCGCGACGGCCTGTTCAGCGCCGAGGATCTGGTCGGGGCCTGCCTCGAGCAGATTCGCCTGCGCGAACCGGAAGTGCAGGCCTGGGCCTTCCTGGATCCCGAACATGCCCTGCAGCAGGCGCGGCATGCCGACCAGTGGCGTGCCGCCGGCAAGCCGCTGGGCCTCTTGCACGGCGTGCCGGTCGGCATCAAGGACATCATCGATACCCGCGACATGCCGACCGAGGATGGCACGCCCCTGCATGCCGGACGCAGCCCCTGGCATGACGCCTGGGTGGTTGACCGCCTGCGTGCCGCCGGTGCGATCATCCTCGGCAAGACCGTGACGACCGAACTGGCCACCTATGCGCCGGGGAAGACGCGCAACCCGCACAATCCTGCGCACACGCCCGGCGGCTCGTCGAGCGGCTCGGCGGCGGCGGTGGCTGCCGGCATGGTGCCGCTCGCCGTCGGCACGCAGACCAACGGCTCGACGATTCGCCCCGCTGCCTTCTGCGGCGTGTTCGGTTTCAAGCCCAGTCGCGGCACGGTGTCCTGCCGCGGCATTCTGCGTCAGTCGGAAAGACTCGATCAGCCCGGCGTGTTCGCGCGCAGCGTGGCAGACCTGGCCCTGATCGGCGAAGTCATCAGCGCCTACGATCCCGACGAAGCGGGCATGTCGCCGCGCGCCTGCCTGCCGCTGGCGGCCACCTGTGCGCAGGAACCGCCGCTGCCGCCGAAACTCGCGGTGGTGCGCACCCCCTGGTGGGACCGCCTGGATGAGGATGTCCGGGGAGGCTTCGAGGAACTGGAGGCACACCTGTCTGACCATGTCGGCGCATTCAGCCTGCCGGAATCGGCCGCCAAGGTGATCGACTGGCACCGGACGATCATGGAAGCCGATATCGCTGCCAACTATGCC
>JAJZRT010000470.1 GCA_021802595.1 Pseudomonadota bacterium | reverse complement strand
GTTGACGATGTCGACCGAGCCGTCGGCCTTCTTCACCAGCCAGGTCCAGCCGGAACCGAAGTTGCCCACGGCGCTGGTCTGAAAGGCTTTCTTGAACTCGTCGAGCGAGCCCCACTTCTTGTTGATGGCGTCAGCCAGGGCGCCGGAAGGCGCGCCGCCGCCGTTGGGGGTCAGGCAGTTCCAGAAGAAGGTGTGGTTCCACACCTGGGCGGCATTGTTGTAGATGCCGCCGGCGGGCGCGGTCTTGATGATGTCCTCGAGCGACTTGCTCTCGAAGTCGGTGCCCTTGATCAGGTTGTTCAGGTTGGTCACGTAGGCCTGGTGGTGCTTGGCGTAGTGGTATTCGAAGGTCTCCTTGGACATGTGCGGGGCGAGCGCATCCATGGCGAAGGGCAGTGCGGGCAAGGTGTGTTCCATAACTCTCTCCTGATATTGAACAAACGGTAATGATAGTGCCTTTACCGAGCATTGCTGATGACACGACGGCAACAGGGTTTCTGTCGCCCTAAAGAAAAAGGGCCGGCATGGCCGACCCTGTTTCCTTGATCTGTTGGTCGGGGCGAGAAGATTCGAACTTCCGACCCCCTGCACCCCATGCAGGTGCGCTACCAGGCTGCGCTACGCCCCGACGAAGCCCAAGATTCTAACAGAGGAGCGGCGCCCGGCGGAAGTCCCTAAGGGTCTGTTCGCACTATTTTTACGCCTGCGTTGCCGCGAGAAAGCGATGGATGCAAGGCGCGTCGCGCAGGCAAGGGCCATCCCTTGCCAAGCGGCGCAACGCCGCAGACGCGCTTTCTCGCGACAACCCGAAGGGACGGGCCGATTCGGGATGCTCCCTTTGTCGCAAGTCGCTAGCTGTGAATGACACAGCGGCGCGCCTCGCTTCGCGGGCTCATCCCCGAATCGACCTCGCCGCAGGCGTAAAAATAGTGCGAACAGACCCTAACCCAATATTTTCAGAATGTCGTTGATCTCGGCGCGCAGTGCGGCGACGTCGAGCGACTTTTCCGGCGCGGCCGCCGGCGCGGGTTCGGGCGCGGTCCCGGCAGTGTCATGCTCGAGACGCTGACGGGCGCCGCTGATGGTGAAGCCTTCCTCGTACAGCAGTTCGCGGATGCGGCGGATCAGCAGGACTTCGTGGTGCTGGTAGTAGCGGCGGTTGCCGCGCCGCTTGACCGGACGCAGCTGGGTGAATTCCTGTTCCCAGTAGCGCAGCACGTGCGCCTTGACGGCACACAGCTCGGACACTTCACCGATGGTGAAATAGCGTTTGGCCGGAATCGGCGGCAGTTCACTCCGCGCTGGGCGTTCCAACTTGGGCGCCTTCGACTTGCGACTTGAGCTTCTGGCTGGCGTGGAAGGTCACCACGCGACGCGCTGAAATCGGCATTTCCTCGCCGGTCTTGGGGTTGCGGCCGGGGCGCTGCGGCTTTTCACGGCACTGGAAATTGCCGAAGCCGGAGAGCTTGACAATGTCGCCCTGTTCGAGCGCCAGACGGATTTCATCGAAGAACGATTCGACGACATCCTTCGCCTCGCGCTTGTTCAAACCCACTTTTTCGAACAGCAGTTCGGCCAGATCAGCTTTGGTGAGGGTGGTCATGCTTGTATGGTTGTCTGGGATGGCTGATGAAAGATCGCGTCAGGCGCGCGCCAATTAATATTTTCGCGTCAGGCGCGCAAGCTGGCGTTGCATTGACGAAGCGCGGCGCTGACCAGTTTCTCCACTGCATCCTCCACATCCCGATCCGTCAATGTGCGTTCAGTATCTTGCATAACTACCCGGATAGCAAGGCTTTTTTGGTTTTCTGCGACACCTTTCCCGCGGTAATCGTCGAACACGTCGATCGCCTTCACCTGTGCGGGGGCGGCCTCGCGCAGGGCGGTCAGCAGTTCCGCGGCCGGGGTGTGGGCGTCGAGCACGAACGCCAGGTCGCGCCGCACCTGCGGGAAGCGCGACAGGCTCGCATGGCGCGGCAGCACGCGCCGGCTGAGAATTTGGCTATCGAGCTCGAACAGGATCGGCGCGCCGGGCAGGTCGAATGCCTGGACCAGGCGCGGATGCAGCGCGCCGAGCCAGCCGATGGCGCGGCCGTCGACCCGCAATTCGGCGCACTGCCCCGGATGCAGCGCGGGATGCGTGCCGCGCTGGCTGTCGAGCGGGCCGCCGAAGAGGCGTTCGAGATCGCCCTTGAGGTCGAAGAAATCGACCCGGCGCGCCTTGGCGCCCCACTGTTCGGGCAGCACGTCGCCGTAGGCCAGGCCACCAAGCTTCATCGGCTGCGCGGCCTGCGACAGGTAGATGCGCCCCAGCTCGAAAATCCGCACCCGCTCCTGCTGGCGGTTGAGGTTGTGGCGCAGGGTTTCGATCAGGCCGCCCCACAGCGTGGTGCGCATCGCCGACAGCTGGCTGGCGATGGGGTTGGCCAGCGGCAGCGGACGGGCATTGGCGTCGAGCGCCGTTTCCCAGGCCGGATCGACGAAGCTGTAGGTGATGACTTCCTGGTAGTCCAGGCCGACCATCATCTGGCGCAGCGCGTCGTCGCCCAGCACGGTCTCGTCCTGCGGCAGCATGCGCGACGGCGCGGCCGGCGGCTGCGCCGGGATGTTGTCGTAGCCGAACAGGCGCACCGCCTCCTCGATCAGGTCTTCCTCGATCGCCAGGTCGAAGCGGAAAGTCGGCGGGGTCACCACGAGCCGGTCGTCGTGGCGATCGACCTGCGCGCCGAGCGCAGTGAGGCCGCGCGCCACCTGGTCGGCGTCCACCTCGATGCCGGCTACGCGCTTCAGGCGCGCCAGACGCAGTGTGATCGGCGGGCGTTGCGGCAACGCAGCCGCCACCTCGGTCACCGGTCCGGCTTGGCCGCCGCAGATGTCGAGCAGCAATTCGGTCGCGCGCTCCATCGCCCGGCGGGTGGCGCCGAAATCGACGCCGCGCTCGAAGCGGTGGGACGAATCGGTGGACAGGCCGAGCCGGCGCGCACGGCCGGCGATCGCCGCCGGCGCGAAGAACGCGGCCTCGAGAAAGACATCGACCGTGAATTTCTCCACGCTGGTCGGCTGCCCGCCCATGATGCCGGCCAGCGCCACCGGCCCGCCGGCATCGGCGATCACCAGCATGTCGGGCGCGAGTTCGGCGGTCTGGCCGTTCAGCAGCGCGAGCGTCTCGCCTGCGCGGGCGAGGCGCACCTCGATGCCGCCGTTGAGGCGCGACAGCGCGAAGGCATGCATCGGCTGGCCCAGTTCGAGCAGCACGTAGTTGGTGATGTCGACCGGCGCCAGCAGCGGCCGGATGCCGCTGCGTTCGAGGCGCTCGGCCATCCAGCGCGGGGTCGGCGCCTGCGCGTCGATGCCGCGCACCACCCGGCCCAGGTAGAGCGGGCAGGCCTCGCCCGCCGCCACGCTGACCGGCACCGTGTCCTGGATGCGCACGTCGACGTCCTGCACCTGCGGCAGGCGCACCTCGGCCCCGGTGATGGCACCGACCTCCCGCGCCAGCCCCTGCATGGACAGGCAGTCGGCGCGGTTGGGCGTGAGCTTGAGCGTGATGAGGGTGTCGTCCAGATTGAGCCAGGTGCGGAAATCCTCGCCCACCGGGGCGTCGTCGGGCAGCACCATCAGGCCGTCGGCCGCGCCTTCGAGGCCCAGTTCCCTGGTCGAGCACAGCATGCCGAAGGATTCGACGCCGCGCACCTTGGCGACCTTGATCTCGATCCCGGGCAGCTTCGCGCCGGGCCGGGCGCACGGCACCCTGAGCCCCGCCGCGGCATTCGGCGCGCCGCACACGATGGTGACCGGCGACGCCTCGCCGACGTCGACCTGGCACACGCGCAGGCGGTCGGCGTCGGGGTGCTTCTCGGCCGACAGGATCTCCGCCACGACGACGTTGTTGAACGGCGGCGCGGCCGGGGTCAGCGCTTCCACCTCCAGGCCGGCCATGGTCACGGCATGGGCGAGCTGGGCGGTATCCAGTGCGGGATTGACGAGGTTGCGCAGCCAGGATTCTGGAAATTGCATGATGAATGCGCCCTAATTAATTGAATTGCTTGAGGAAGCGGAGATCATTCTCGAAGAACAGCCGCAGGTCGTCGACGCCGTAGCGCAGCATCGCCAGGCGCTCGACGCCGAGGCCGAAGGCGAAGCCGACGAAGCGCTCGGTGTCGATGTCGACGTGCTTGAACACGTTCGGGTGCACCATGCCGCAGCCCAGCACCTCGAGCCAGCCGGTGTGCGAGCAGACGCGGCAGCCCTCGCCG
>JAJZRT010000469.1 GCA_021802595.1 Pseudomonadota bacterium | reverse complement strand
GCAATGCCGCCGGCACGATCGGGCAGCCGAGTTCGACTGCCGGCTGCAGCAGCGAGGGCAGAAAGCGGCGCAGACCACGGCCGTCGCTGGTGGTGCCCTCGGGGAACACCGCGACCCAGGCGCCGCTCTCCATCAGCGTGCGCATCTCGGCGTTGACGCGTGCCGTGTCGGCGCGCCGATTGCGTTCCAGGAACAGGGTGCCGGTCTTGTGCGCCAGCCAGCCGGCCACCGGCCACGCACGCACTTCGGATTTGGAGACGAAGTGCACCCGCAGTGCGGTGTAGATGAGGTAGATGTCGAGCCACGACACGTGGTTGCATACCAGCAGCGCCCCGCCCGGCAGGCGCGGGGCGGCTGCGACACGTGCCTGCACGCCGAGGATCGCGAGCAGGCGGCGCGCCCAGGCCATGATGATGCGGTCGCGCGCTGCCGGGCCGAACAGCGGGAAGGCCAGCCCGGCCAGCGCAACGCCCCACGCGACATGCAGCAGCAGCCGGCTGATGCGGATGGCGCGACGCAGGAAGACGGGCAGACGGGCGAGATTCACCCGTGCATTGTAAGGCTCAGGCCGCGATGAGGCGGCGGGCATAGTTGCGGTTGAGTTGCGCCATCGGCAGCAGCATCAGGAGGTCGGCGGTATTGAAATCGGGGTCCCACGCCGGTTCGCCGCACACCATGGCGCCGAGCCGGACATAGCCCTTGATCAGCGGGGGCAGCGGGGCGATGCGCCCGTCGTCGAGCGATTCGAGCGGCAGACGGGTACGCGGGGCGACGTGCCATTCGACCGGTGCCAGATGGCATCCGGCGAGCTGGCGATGGACGCTTGCCGCGATGTGGCCGCCGTCGGCCATGCCGATACTGGCGCAGCCGACGATATATTCGTAGCCGCTGCGCGTCATGTAGTCGGCCAGCCCCATCCACAGGCGTGCGATGACCGCGCCGCCGCGATGCGCCGGATGCACGCAGGAACGGCCCAGTTCGGCCATGCGCGGGCGCAGGAAAGCCAGACGGGTGAGATCGAATTCCTGCTCGGAGTAGTAGCTGCCGACGCGCCGGGCGGCTTCCGGTGACAGGATGCGGTAGGTGCCGACGACCTCGCCGCTGGCGAGATCGCGCACCAGCAGGTGATCGCAGAAGGGGTCGTAGAGGTCGATGTCGTGTCCCGGCAGGGGGGACGTCAGGCGTGCGCCCATTTCCTCGGCAAACACCTGATGGCGCAGGCGCTGCGCTTCGCGGATCTCGCTGTCGTCGACCGCCAGCGAGACGTGGTAGCGGGGGGAGGAAGAGGATTGAACGGTGCTGCGAACGTCGAGCATGTGGCGCTCCCATGGATGGAATGCGCCCAGCTTAGGGAGCCGGCGTGAACCCGATATGACGTGACGGTTGCAGAACGATGACCGGCCTGCAGGTTACGTGGCCGGCCTCCGTTCAATGCGAGACGCGGGTGGTGCCCCCGCCGGAGAGCACGCGTACGCGATCGCCGACCTGGAATCTCTCGTCGGCCGCCTGGGTGACCGCGATCAGCCGTCCGGAGTCCAGCCTGACCGTGATCTCGACGCCTTTCTGGCGGGTGACGGCTTCCTCAGCCGCGGCGCCGCCCAGGCCGCCGAGCACGGCACCGACGGTGGCGCCGACCACGCTGCCGCGGCCGCTGCCGACCGTGCTGCCGGCGACGCCGCCGACCACTGCCCCCGCGCCGGCACCGATCGGGGTCTTGGTGCCCTCGATGTTGACCTCGCGTACCGACTCCACCACGCCCAGCTGCACGTCCTGGACGGAACGCGTCTGGTCACGGCTGTAGTCCTTGCCGCCGGTGCCGCTGGCGCAGCCGCCGAGGATGGCCGCAGCCAGCAGGGCTGTGGCGAGGATTGCGGATGATTGCTTCATGATGACGTCCCGGCCTGAGTACTTGTTTCACTATAGGCACTGAGACCCTCAACGGGCGGCGCGGTTCAGAGCGCCTTGCCGAAGGCGGTCTTGAGCCGGTCGGCGATCTCGTCGCGTGTCGGCTTGTGGTTCTGGCCGCCGCGGTGCTCGATCTTGATCGTGCCCATCACGCTCGCCAGCTGGCCGGCGGTTTCCCAGTCGAGCCCGTGGGTGATGCCGTAGAGGATGCCGCTGCGGTAGGCGTCGCCGCAGCCGGTGGGGTCGAGGATGGCGGCCGGACGCACGGCGGGAACGCCGATCTCCTGGCCTCCCGTGTATATCGTCGAGCCTTCGGCACCGCGCGTCACGATCAGCGCCTCGACGTGGCGCGCCAGCGTCGCGAGGTTTTCGCCGGTTCGCGTCTGCAGCAGCTCGGCTTCGTAGTCGTTGAGGATGACGTAGCGCGACTTGTGCACGCATTCCAGCAGCTCCTCGCCGGAGAACAGCGGCATGCCCTGGCCCGGATCGAATACGCACGGCACGCCGGCCTCGTGGAAACCGCGCACGTGACGCAGCATGCCGTCGCGGCCGTCCGGCGCGACGATGCCGAGCCTGACGTCGGTGACCTCGCGCACGTCGTTCTCGTGCGCGTAGTTCATCGCGCCGGGGTGGAAGGCGGTGATCTGGTTGTCGTCGAGGTCGGTGGTGATGAAGGCCTGCGCGGTGTAGGTGCCGGCGACGTGGCGGATGTGTTCGCGGGTGATGCCGAGGCCGTCGAGGCGCTCGGCGTAGACGCCGAAGTCGTCGCCGACGGTCGCCATGATCAGCGGCTCGCCGCCGAGCAGCTTGAGGTTGTACGCGATGTTGCCGGCGCAGCCGCCGAACTCGCGGCGCATCTCGGGCACCAGGAAGGACACGTTAAGCATGTGGATCTTGTCCGGCAGGATGTGATGCTTGAAGTGGTCCTGGAACACCATGATGGAATCGAAGGCGACGGAGCCGCAGATGAGGGTGCGCATGATGGGAGTGGATTGAAAATGACAGCCGCGATTATACGCAGGCGGGATTCGGTGCAGAGGTCGCCGGCCTGGGAGGGAAGCTGCGCTGCACTAGGAAATCGCCGGGCCGGCGCGCCATAATACGGGTCCTCATTTTCTGGACGCCTGTTGCAGGGCGATGTCGGTCATACATGGAATTGTCTCGTGAAGCCGTCTATTCGAACTGGCGCCAGCGCCTGGCCTGGGTGCAGCATTACCTGAAAGCCCGCTTCAATGCCAAGGAACGGCCGCGCGTCCTGCAGCTCGCGCGCTTCATTCCCGAGGGCGGCGTGATCTTCGACGTGGGGGCGCACTTCGGCTATCTGGCCAAGGAATTCAGCGCGATCCATGGCGGCAGCTGCAAGGTCCACTGCTTCGAGCCCGTGTCGTATACCCGCTCCATTCTGCAGCGGGTGGTGGGACGTTTCGGGAATGTGCGCATCGATGCGCGCGCGCTGTCCGACCAGGCGGGCACGGTGCGGATCAGCATTCCGGTCAAGGAATCGGGACGTCTGGGCATCGGACTCTCGCATTTCGGCGACGAGATGCGGCGTGACTACATCGTCGAGTCGGTGGAGACGCTGACGCTGGATGCCTACATGGGCGAACAGGCCGTGCCGCGCCTGGATTTCATCAAATGCGACGTCGAAGGCGCCGAGCTTCTGGTGCTGCAGGGCGCGCAACAGGCCCTGGCGCGCCATCGTCCGGCGGTCTACTGCGAGCTGAACACGCATCTGGCGGCGCGCATGGGCTACGAGCCCGAGCGCGTGTTCGACTTCCTGGCCGAACGGGGCTATCGCGCCTACATTCTGGACGGCAGTGGCAACAAGCAGGCGGTGAGCGGCCTGGTGGCGGGGGCGGACGATTACCTTTTCCTGCCGGCCGACAACGCGGCGTCGCACTAGGTCAGAGGTGAATGGCGGCTGTTGCGGCCATGCCGCAACGGCATTCGTTCAGGCAGCGTTCGCCAGGGGCGTTTCCTGGGCGATGGCGCGCAGCAGGATGATGTCCCGATAGGCCGCTGGCCGGAAACCCATGCGGGTGCCGCCGCGATGGTCGTAGATCAGGTCGCGGAAGAACGCATCACGCTCGGGCGAATTCCACATGTGAACCAGCTGCTCGAGGATATGCGGATAGGCTTCCAGCCCCTGGCCGCTGTCGTTGTCCTGTGAAACCGGGTGGTCGCTCAGATTGACGTTGAAGTGGAGGCGACATTCCGCGCTGGCGGCGGCATAGCCTTCGGTATCGCCTTCGCGATGCAGCAGGTCGAGCAGCAGCAGCCAGGGCACCGGGGATTCGGTGGGGGCGTCGCGCAGGTGCTCCTGCAGCAGGTGGATGGCGAGGTTGGCGTGGC
>JAJZRT010000468.1 GCA_021802595.1 Pseudomonadota bacterium | reverse complement strand
GGCGGGTGAGCGGCGACACCCATTTGCCGCCGCTGCGGATCAGGAGGCCTGCATTGTCGAGTTCGATGCCGATGCTGTAATGATTGAGGCCGGACAGGTTGCCCCAGCGCGACTGGCCTGCGTGCCAGGCTTCGCAGTTGAACGGCACCATCTGCGTGATCTCGCCGTCGCGCGCGATGACCAGGTGGGCGGAGACCCGGGAGGCGGGGTTCTGGAACCAGCTGATCGTTCCCGCCGCGCTGCTGCCCGCGGTGTAATGAATGATCAGGAAACGGGGGGCAATGCCTGCCCCGACATGAGGGCTGGCGCGATAGACGGCCGCGAGGCCATCGTCCCGCAGCAGGCGGTGATTGCCGATTTTCATTATTTTGTCTCCCCGGTGGTGGGCTCACCACGCGACGAGACAGGGACAATCGCGATTCAGCGTCCGGTCTGCAGCGCGGTGATTGAACTCACCATAGGGCAAACGCGAGACGGAGCATATACAACTTTAGTTGTAGGCGGCGGGGGTCAGGTGGCCGGGGAGGCGAAGCATTGCAGGCCATCGCGTGCCAGCAGGGCGGCACCGTAGGCGGCGTCGGCATGGGGGGCGCGTGTGACCGGCACGCCGAGCCGACGCGCACGGATGCGCGTCCAGACCGGATTGCGGGCGCCGCCGCCGGCGGTCTCGACCCGTCGCAGGGGCGAGGCGCCCAGCTCGGCCAGTAGCTCGTAGCCGCGCGTCTCGATGCGGGCGAGGCTTTCCAGCAGGCCGTGCAGGAATTCGGCGTCGTCGGCCGGGCGGGGGGTCAGGCGCGGTGCCAGCGTGGGGTCGTTGACCGGGAAACGCTCGCCGGGCCTGGGCAGCGGCAGATAATCAAGCGGGCTGGCGACCGCCGGATCGATGGTTTCGCACAGCACCGCAAGCCGGTGGTCGTCGAAGAATTGCCGCAACACCGCGCCGCCGGCATTCGAGGCACCGCCCGCCAGCCAGCGGCTGCCGAACCAGTGCGAATAGACGCCGTTCTCGACCGACTCCACGCGCGTATCGGAGAGCAGCTTCAGCACCAGCGTGCTGCCGAGCGAGGTGACGGCGTCGCCGCTTCGGCTCACGCCGGCCGCCAGAAACGCGGCGATCGAGTCGGTGGTGCCGGCGTGCACCATGCAGCCGGGGTTGACGCCAAGGTAGCGTGCGCGCGGGCGCGACACGGTGGCGAGCCGGGCGCCGGGCGCGATCGGCACTGGCAGGTAATCGACGTCGGCCAGGTATTCCACCCAGGCTGGCCATTTCAGTGCGTCGAGATCGAGGCCCATCTTGAGGGCATTGTGATAGTCGGTCATGCCGACCCGGCCGGTCAGCAGGCCGGACAGCCAGTCGGCCTGGTTGAGGTAGAGACGGGCGCCGGTGAGGCCGAGGCGCTTCTTCAGCCACAGGATCTTGGCCAGCCCCGAGGTTACCGCAGCGGCCGGATGGCCGGGCGTGGCGGTTTTCGCGATCAGGGCCGCTTCTTCGACGGCACGGTCGTCGTTGTACAAAAGCGGCGGATGGCGCGGACTCAGTTCCTCGTCGCAGGCGAGCACGGTACCCGAGGTGCCGTCGAGCGCGATGTCCGCCAACTGGGTGCGGATCGGCGGGGGCAGCGAGGCGACCAGGTCCCACAGCGCCTCGCGCCAGATGCCGGCGCGCTCGTAGTCTTCCAGGGCGCCGAAGTCGCGCTTGTCCTCGGCGACGATCGCGCCATCGGTGTCGATCACGCAGCTGCGCGCGCCACTGGTTCCGAAGTCAATACCTAGAAAAAACAATTGACTACCCGCGTGTGTTCGACTGATGCTCGAACTGCATGAGGTCGACGCGCGGGGCCGGCTGCCAGCCCTTCTTGCGGTGTTCGGCGACCACGTTGGTGAAGATGCCGCCGCGCACGTAGAACTTGGCGGTGAGGCGCATGAAGCGCGGTTTCGTCGCCTTCACCAGGTCATCGAGGATGCGGTTGGTGACGTCTTCATGAAAGTGCCCTTCCTCGCGGAAGCTCCACATGTAGAGCTTCAGGCTCTTCAGTTCGACGCAGGTCTTGTCCGGGATGTAGTCGAGGACCAGCGTGGCGAAATCGGGCTGCCCGGTCTTGGGACAAAGGCAGGTGAATTCAGGGACTTCCATGTGGATGTGAAAGTCGCGTCCCGGTTTGGGATTGGGGAAGGTTTCCAGGGTCTTGGCGGGCGTGGAGGGCATGGGGAGGCTCGGTGTAGAATGCGACAGAATGAAGAACGCCGTAAAAAAACGGCGCATTGAGACGACACCCATTATAAAAGCTTAGGTCCGCTGTCTTGCGCTTAACCCACATCAAACTTGCCGGTTTCAAGAGTTTCGTCGATCCCACCGTGATTCCCGTCCCCGCCCAGCTGACCGGGGTGGTGGGGCCGAACGGCTGCGGCAAGTCGAACGTCATCGACGCGGTGCGCTGGGTGCTCGGCGAATCGTCAGCCAAGCACCTGCGCGGCGAATCCATGCAGGACGTGATCTTCAACGGTTCCGGTACCCGCAAGCCGGCGTCGCGCGCCTCGGTGGAACTGGCGTTCAACAATGAACTCGGCCGCGCTGCCGGACAGTGGTCGCAATACGCGGAAATCTCGGTCAAGCGCGTGCTTGATCGCAGCGGCGACTCCACCTATTACATCAACAACATGCGGGTGCGGCGGCGCGACGTCGCCGACCTGTTCCTCGGCACCGGCGTCGGCGCGCGTGCCTACGCCATCATCGAACAGGGCATGATCACCCGTCTGATCGAGGCGAAGCCGGAGGAACTGCGCGGCTATCTGGAAGAAGCAGCGGGCGTGTCCAAGTACCGGGAACGCCGCAAGGAAACCGAGTCGCGCCTGAAAGACGCGCGCGACAACCTCAACCGCGTCGAGGATATCCAGCGCGAACTCAGGACCCAAGTCGAGAAGCTCGCCGCGCAGGCCGAAGTCGCCCAGCACTACCGCAGTCTTCAGGCGGATTTGACGTTCTCGCAGCATCGCCTGTGGTTCGCCCGCAAGCACGATGCGGCTCAGCAGCGCGCGCGCATCGACCGCGACCTCACCGAAGCGCAGAACAAACTGGAAGCCGAAACCGCGCGCCTGCGCCACATCGAATCCCTGCTCGAAACCGCGCGCCAGACCCAGTTTGCCGGGCAGGACACGCTCAACACCGCACAGGCGGCGTATTACCAGGCGCAGTCCGAGGTCGCGCGCATCGAACAGACGATGGCGCACCAGAACGCCACCCGCGAGCGCCTGTACCGCCAGGTGCAGGACCTGGGTGCGCGTGTCGAGGCGCAGCAGTCACGCCGTGCCGCCACGGCGGAAGCCCTGGACGAGGTGAACGCACAACTGCCCGGCCTGCAGGCCGCCCTGGAAGAAGCCGAAGCCGCCGCGCGCCAGGCCACCGACAGCACGCTGCCACAGAAGGAGGCCGCGCTGCGCGACGCGCAACAAGCCGTGGGCGAGGCGCAGCGCGCGGTCTCCCAGTTGGACCAGTCGCGCCAGGTCGACGAAAACAGCCTCGGCCACACCAAGCGCCAGCTCGAACAGCTGGACGCGCGTAAGCAGAGGCTCGCCCAGGAACAGGCACAGCTGCCGCGCCCCGATGCCGCGGGCCTGGCCGGCAAGCAGATCGAGGTCGAGGAGCTGGCGCAGACCCTGGAAACGGCGCAGGCAAGGCTGAAGGAGGCCGAGACGGCGCTGCCCGAACTCGACGCCACGCGCGCGCAGTACCAGCGCGACCTCGAAACCGCGCGCAAGTCATTGCACCAGACCGAAGCCGAACTTGCCGCGCTGAAGAAGCTGCAGGAAAGCCTCAAGGCCGACGAAAAACTCGGCGCCTGGCTGCGCAGCCGCAACCTGGAAAACGCATCGCGGCTGTGGGAGAAACTTGCCGTCGCCCCCGGCTGGGAAGCGGCGGTCGAGGCGGTGCTGCGCGAGCGCCTGCAGGCCGTGGCGGCGGATGCGCAGGCGAACTGGTTTGCCGATGCGCCGCCGGCAAGGCTCACGCTTTGGACCGCCCAGGGCAGCACGGCCTCGGCCCCGCCGGCCGAATACCTCGCCAGCAAGATCGAATGTGGCGATGTGGCCGCCCGGGCCGCGCTCGCCGACTGGCTGGCCGGCGTGCACTGGGCCGACGACGCGGATGCGGCGCGCGCGAAAGCCGCCCACCTCGTGGCCGGCGAATGCGTGGTCACGCCGCAGGGCCATGTGTTCACCCCGCACAGCGTCACCTTCCACGGCCCGCACACGGCGGTCGAGGGCAT
>JAJZRT010000467.1 GCA_021802595.1 Pseudomonadota bacterium | reverse complement strand
GAGGCGGCGGCTGCGGCCGAGAGCCTGCAGGACCAGGCGGCGAAGCTGGCCGAGGCGGTGAGCGTGTTCAGGCTGGAGACGGGTGCGTACAGCGCACGGGCGGAATTGCCGATATCGAAGGACAAGGTGGTGGCGATGCCGAAAGCCCGTCCCAAGGCGGTGCCGGCACCCGCGCGTCCGAAGAAGGTCGCTGCCGCCGGCGGCAGCGACGAGTGGGAAGAGTTCTGATCCGATCCCCAGCGAGGTGAATCCAGACAGGGGCCGTCATCCTTCGGGAAGATCGGCCCCTGTCCAATATGGCAATCAATCAAGACGGAAAATTCAAGTAACCGGCATTCCGCTGCGGCGTAGCGCTTCGCCCTTCGCATCATGGCGGCCGGGGGGATTGGCTGCGGTAATAAAAATGTTGCTTGACTATCCAGATATTTGATGGATGACCGATATAACAGGCGACGCGTTTATTACTAAAGCAATAAGTTTACCTTCGGAAGGAAACCTGCAATGCGCTCCAATATGCCTGTCACCAACGTCGAATATGTCCTGAAGGACGACGAGGTCATCGTCTCGAAGACCGACCTGCACGGCAACATCACCTATGTCAACCAGGACTTCGTCAACATCAGCGGGTTCAGCGCGGAGGAGCTGCTCGGCGCCCCGCAGAATATCGTGCGCCACCCCGACATGCCGGTCGAGGCGTTCGCGGATTTCTGGCATACGATCCGGAGCGGCAAGGCGTGGACAGGCCTGGTCAAGAATCGCTGCAAGAACGGCGATCATTACTGGGTGGAGGCCAATGCCGCCCCCATCATCGAAGACCGGAAAATCGTCGGCTATGCCTCGATCCGGACCAAACCTGGCCGCGAGCGGGTGCAGGAAGCCGAGGCCGCCTACCGCGCTATCAAGGCCGGCGACAGGACGCTTGAAATCGTCGAGGGGCGCGTGGTCAGGCGCACGCTGATCCAGCGTTGCCGCCTGCTGAAGAATCTTTCGCTCAAGACGGTGCTGGCGATCGCGGCCAGTTCGATCGGCGCCCTGTTCGCCGGCATCGGTGTGCTGGCCTGGCTGGCGACCTCGGGAGACAGCCAGGCCTACCTGAACTGGTTGATGGCGATTGCGGCGATCGGCGTGCCGATGGCGGCGGTATTCGGTGTGGTGTCCTACCGCAGCGTCGTCAAGCCGCTGGAGAACGCCACCTTCGACATCGAGCGCATGAGCACGGGCGACCTGACGGGCCGTATCGTGGCCAGCGGCACCGAGGAACTGGCCCACCTGATGCAGTCGCTGCGGGTGCTGCAGATCAATGTGAGGCTGCTGGTTGGGCAGATCAAGGAATCGACCGAGCTGGTGAATACCGGGGCAAGAGAGATCGCCACGGGCAACGCCGACCTGTCTGGCCGGACCGAGTCGCAGGCGAGTTCGCTGGAGGAGACGGCGAGTTCGATGGAAGAGCTGACCAGCACGGTGAAGCAGAACGCCGAGCAGTCGCGCCATGCCAGCAAGCTGGTGCTGTCGACGGCGGAGATTGCGGTCAATGGCGGCGAAGTGGTGGGCAAGGTGATCAACACCATGGGCACGATCAAGGAAAGCTCGAAGAAGATCGCCGACATCATCGGCGTCATCGACGGCATTGCCTTCCAGACCAACATCCTCGCGCTCAACGCTGCCGTTGAAGCCGCCCGTGCGGGCGAACAGGGGCGCGGCTTCGCCGTCGTCGCCGCCGAAGTCAGGAACCTCGCACAGCGCAGCGCCGGTGCCGCCAAGGAAATCAAGACCCTGATCAGCGACTCGGTCGAGCAGGTCGAAATCGGGCGCAAGCTGGTGGACGAAGCGGGCGACGCGATGGACGACATCGTGACCTCCGTCCAGCTGGTTGCGGACATCATTGCCGGCACGGCGGCGGCGAGCCAGGAGCAGAGCGCCGGGATCGAACAGGTCAACCAGGCGGTGGGTCAGATGGACGAGATCACCCAGCAGAACGCCGCGCTGGTGGAGCAGGCCGCGGCTGCGGCCGAGAGCCTGCAGGAGCAGGCCGCGAAGCTGTCGGAACTGGTGGGCCACTTCACTCTGGTCCGGCAGGACACTGCCCGGCTACGTACCTCCCTGACTTCCAGCGCCATCCAGTCCGGGAATGCGGATAGGGATGCAGGCAGCGTCCCGGTGCGCCAGAAAAAACTGGCTGTCGGGTGAGGATGGATTGATGTGTTGGCCGCTCCTTTCCGGGAACGGCCGGTTGGGTGGATTGTGAAGCGTGGCAGTGTGGTTTGCGGGGCTGGTTAGAACGCGCGTTGGCACAGCGAACGCGATATTGAGTAAAGAAGTCATTTCGACATGAAGCCCGCCCCCAGGAATTTGCCGGATAACACCAAGATATTCGAATTCACGCCGCGCGATTTTGCCCGTGTGCGTGCGCTGATCTACCGGCAGGCCGGGATCGCGCTGACCGACAGCAAGCAGGAAATGGTCTACAGCCGGCTGGCGCGCCGCCTGCGGGCAAAAGGCCTGAACACGTTCGAGGAATACCTCGACGGGCTGGAAAGCGGTCGGGACAGCGAAGAGTGGGAGGCCTTCACCAACGCGCTGACCACCAATCTGACTTCGTTTTTCCGCGAATCGCACCACTTCCCGATCCTTGCCGAGCACGTGAAAGCCGTCCGGACGCCGGTGTCCATCTGGTGTTCGGCCAGTTCGACCGGCGAAGAGCCGTATTCGATCGCCATGACGGTATGCGAGGCGTTCGGGACATTGACCCCGCCTGTCAGCATCGTCGCCACCGATATCGATACCAACGTACTGAGAACGGCGGCGGATGGCGTGTATCCGCTCGATCGCATCGACAAGATGGCGCCGGACCGGGTCAAGCGCTTCTTCCTGCGAGGCAAGGGTGAGCGCGCCGGCCAGGTCCGTGTGCGCCCCGAACTGCGCCAGCTGATCTCCTTCAAGCCGCTCAATCTGCTCGCGCAGGGCTGGCCGGTCAGCGGACCTTTCGACGTGATATTCTGTCGTAACGTGATGATTTACTTCGACAAACCTACGCAGGGCAGGATTCTTTCGCGGTTTGTCCCGCTGATGAAGCCGGATGGCCTGCTGTTTGCCGGACATTCGGAAAACTTCATGTATGCGTCCGATGCGTTCAAACTGCGCGGCAAGACCGTGTATGAACTCGAACACCGCTATCGCGTGGCCAGCGGCAGGAACAGTGCATGAACCCAGCCATTGAAGAGCAGCTTGCGACCAACCTGTATTACGACCGCACCTTCGATTGCGAGGCCGCCAAGATATTGCCCGGTGAATACTATTTCACCAACCGGTCCATGCTCATCGTCACCGTGCTCGGCTCCTGCGTGGCGGCCTGTATCCGCGACAAGGTCTCCGGAATCGGCGGGATGAATCATTTCATGCTGCCGGACGGCGGGGGCGACCCCGGCAATCCGATGTCGGCCTCGATGCGCTACGGTGCGTATGCGATGGAAGTCCTGATCAACCAGCTCCTCAAGGCGGGGGCGCGGCGCGAGAACCTCGAGGCCAAGGTGTTCGGCGGTGGCAATGTCCTGCGCGGTTTTACCAGCATGAACGTGGGGGAGCGCAATGCCCGGTTCGTGCTGGATTTCCTGCGGGCGGAGAACATCCGCGTGGTGGCGGAAGACCTGAACGACGTCCACCCGCGCAAGGTGTATTTCTTTCCGCAGACCGGCAAGGTCCTCGTGAAAAAACTCAAGCAGCTCAACAACTACACGCTCGTGAAGCGCGAGCAGGATTACGCGAGCCGACTGAAAACCAACGAGGTGGTCGGCGATATCGACCTGTTCTGACCAACGACGGGTTCAAGGCACGGAAAGATGGCATCATGAAAATCAAGGTTCTGATCGTGGATGATTCGGCGCTGATCCGCGGCGTGATGAAGGAAATCATCAACAGCCAGCCGGACATGGAAGTCGTGGGCGTGGCCCCCGATCCGCTGGTGGCGCGCGATCTGATCAAGCAGACCAATCCGGACGTCCTCACGCTGGACGTGGAAATGCCGAAAATGGACGGCCTGGAGTTTCTGGAAAAGCTGATGCGCCTGCGCCCGATGCCGGTGCTCATGGTGTCCTCGCTGACCGAGCGGGGCTCCGAAATCACCATGCATGCCCTGGAGCTGGGTGCCGTCGACTTCGTCACCAAGCCCAAGATATCGATCCAGAGCGGCATGCTGGAATACAGCGATCTGATCGCGGAGAAAATCCGCATCGCCTCGCGGGCCAGGATCAAGCCGCGCACGCTGCCG
>JAJZRT010000466.1 GCA_021802595.1 Pseudomonadota bacterium | reverse complement strand
GCAGCAGCCGACGCGGCAGGCATCGACCCGGTGAAATACGCGGTCGAACAGATCAAGAGCGGCGCGATCAAGTTTGCCTGCGAAGACCCGGACAACCCCAGGAATTTCCCGCGCAATCTCTTCGTCTGGCGCTCGAATATTCTAGGGTCATCCGGCAAGGGCCACGAGTATTTCCTCAAGTACCTGCTCGGCACGCAGAACGCGGTACTCGGGCCGGACCTCGGCGAACTCGGCGAAGCCAAGCCGAAGGAAGTGGTGTGGCATGACAAGGGCGCTGAAGGCAAGCTGGACCTGCTGGTGACGCTGGACTTCCGCATGTCGACCACCTGTCTCTATTCCGACATCGTGCTGCCGTCGGCCACCTGGTACGAAAAGGACGACCTCAACACCTCGGACATGCACCCCTTCATCCATCCCTTGAGTGAAGCCGTGCAGCCGCTGTGGGAGTCGAAATCCGACTGGGAGATCTACAAGACCATCGCGAAGAAATTCTCCGAGCTCGCCGCCACGCATCTCGGCACGCAGAAAGACCTGGTGCTGACGCCGCTGATGCACGACACCCCGTCCGAGCTGGGCCAGAGCATGGCCGTTCGCGACTGGAAAAAAGGCGAAGTCGACCCCATCCCGGGCAAGACCATGCCGAGCATGACGGTGGTGACGCGCGACTATGGCGACACCTACAAGAAGTTCACCTCGCTCGGCCCCTTGATGACCAAGATCGGCAACGGCGGCAAGGGCATTGCCTGGAACACCGAAGACGAAGTGAAGCAGTTGGCGGAACTGAACTACACCGTCACCGAGGATGGCGTGGCCAGGGGCCTGCCGAAGATCGAGTCGGCCATCGACGCCTGCGAGGTGATTCTGATGCTGGCCCCTGAAACCAACGGCCAGGTTGCGGTCAAGGCGTGGGAGGCGCTGTCGAAGATCACCGGACGCGACCATACCCACCTGGCGATTCCGCGCGAGGACGACAAGATCCGCTTCCGCGACGTGGTGGCGCAGCCGAGGAAGATCATCTCCTCGCCCACCTGGTCGGGGCTGGAATCCGAGCACGTGTCGTACAACGCCGGCTACACCAACGTGCACGAGCTGATCCCATGGCGCACGCTGACCGGCCGCCAGCAGTTCTACCAGGATCACCCGTGGATGCTGGATTTCGGCGAGGGCCTGTGCGTGTACAAGCCGCCGGTCGACACCAAGACGATCGCGCCGCTGCTGGGCAAGAAGCCGAACGGCAACCACGAGCTGGTGCTCAACTGGATCACCCCGCACCAGAAGTGGGGCATTCACAGCACCTACACCGACAATCTGCGCATGCTGACCTTGTCGCGCGGCGGCCCGCACGTCTGGGTCTCGGAGATCGAGGCGAAGCAGGCTGGCCTCGTCGACAACGACTGGGTCGAGGTATTCAACGTCAACGGCACGCTCACTGCGCGCGTCGTGGTCAGCCAGCGCGTGCCCAAGGGCATGTGCCTGATGTACCACGCGCAGGAAAAGATCATCAACGTGCCGGGCGCCGAGGTGAGCGGCTTCAGGGGCGGCATCCACAACTCGGTGACGCGCACCATCACCAAGCCCACGCACATGATCGGCGGCTACGCGCAGCTGGCCTACGGCTTCAACTACTACGGCACGGTCGGCTCCAACCGCGACGAGTACGTGATCGTGCGCAAGATGAAAAAGGTCGACTGGATGGAAGGGCCGCTGGTCGAGCGCTGAGCTGAACAATTTTGAGGGCAACGGTCTCCCCCTGCCCTCGCCCGCGCCTCCCCCTCTCTCCGACGCGGGCTTTTTTATACAACGACCAGGGGCATTTTCCCCTGTCAGGCAAGGAGTAAAACATGAAAGTGCGCGCACAAATTGCCATGGTGCTGAACCTCGACAAGTGCATCGGCTGCCATACCTGCTCGATTACGTGCAAGAACGTATGGACCTCGCGCGAGGGCATGGAATACGCGTGGTTCAACAACGTCGAGTCGAAGCCCGGCATCGGCTATCCCAAGCAGTGGGAGAACCAGGACGTATGGAACGGCGGCTGGAAGCTCAAGGGTGACGGCAAGATCGAGCCGCGCCAGGGCAGCCGCCTGAAGATCCTCGCCAACATTTTCGGCAATCCCAACCTGCCGGAGATCGACGACTACTACGAGCCCTTCACCTACGACTACCAGCACCTGCAGAAGGCGCCGTTATCGGAGACGCCGCCGACCGCGCGCCCGATCTCCGCCATCACCGGCGAGAAGATGGACAAGATCCACTGGGGCCCGAACTGGGAAGACGACCTCGGCGGCGAATTCTCCTCGCGCAGCCGCGACAAGAACTTCGACAACGTGCAGAAGGAAATGCACGCCACCTTCGAGAACACCTTCCTGATGTACCTGCCGCGGCTGTGCGAGCACTGTCTCAACCCGACCTGCGTCGCCTCCTGCCCGTCCGGCTCGATCTACAAGCGCGAGGAAGACGGCATCGTGCTGGTCGACCAGGACAAGTGCCGCGGCTGGCGCATGTGCATCTCCGGCTGCCCGTACAAGAAGATCTACTACAACTGGAAATCCGGCAAGGCCGAGAAGTGCATCTTCTGCTATCCGCGCATCGAGGCCGGCCAGCCCACCGTGTGCTCGGAATCCTGCGTCGGCCGCATCCGCTACCTCGGCGTGATCCTGTATGACGCCGACCACATCGAGGAAGCGGCCAGCGTGACCGACGAGAAGGAACTCTACGAGGCGCAGCTGAAGATCTTCCTCGACCCCAGCGACCCCGAAGTCATCGCCGCCGCGCGCGCCGAGGGCATCCCGGAGGCCTGGCTCGACGCCGCGGTGAAATCGCCGGTCTACAAGATGGCGATCGACTGGAAGATCGCCTTCCCGCTGCACCCGGAATACCGCACGCTGCCGATGGTGTGGTACGTGCCGCCGCTGTCGCCGATCCAGGCCGCAGCGGAGTCGGGCCAGATGGGCATGAACGGCATCATCCCGGACACCAAGTCGCTGCGCATCCCGATCACCTACCTCGCCAACCTGCTCACCGGCGGCAAGGAAAAACCGGTGATCAGCGCGCTCGACCGCCTGCTGGCGATGCGCGCCTACATGCGCGGCAAGTCGGTCGATGGCAAGCCCAATACCGCCGCGCTCGACCAGGTGGGCCTCAGTTCCGCGCAGGCCGACGAGATGTACCGCTACCTCGCGATCGCCAACTACGAGGATCGCTTCGTCATCCCCAGCACCCACCGCGAGGAGACGATCAACACCTTCGAGGAGAAGTCGAGCTGCGGCTTCACCTTCGGCAACGGCTGCTCGGACGGTGTCTCCAAGCCCAGCCTGTTCGGCAACCGCAGGAATGCGGTGCCGGTCGACCTGTCGCAGCTGCATGCCAAGAAGAAAACCGGTTAAGGAGCCCGCACCATGAAAACCTTCAAAGTCCTGTCCCTGCTGCTGTGCTACCCGGAATCCGAGTGGCTGGGCGCGTTGCCTGAACTGGAGCAAGCCCTGGCAGCCGAGGCCGGGTTCAACGGCGACGCGGCCGGCCGCCTGGCGCCGCTGTTCGCACTGCTGCGGGAATCGAAACTGATCGCGCTGCAGGAAAACTACGTCGCCACCTTCGACCGCAACCCATCGCATTCGCTGCACCTGTTCGAGCACATCCACGGCGAATCGCGCGACCGCGGCTCGGCGATGATCGACCTGCTGCAGGAATACTGGAAGCACGACTTCGACGCCAGCGCCTCGGAGCTGCCGGACTACGTGCCGCTGTTCCTCGAATTCCTGGCGCTGCTGCCGGCCGACGAGGCGCTGGCGCTGCTCGGCGACGCCGTGCACGTACTCGCCGCGCTCGGCCGCAAGCTCGCCGCGAACGGCAGTCCCTACGCCGCCGCGTTCCAGGTGCTCGAAGCGCTGTCTCCGGTGGCAGCGCAGGAACTGGTCGAACCGCCGGTGCGCGACATGGATGAGGCGATGGAACAGTTCGGCCCCTCGGCCGACGGCGTCGAGCCGCTCCTAAAGCCCGGCCCCCAGGTCGCTGTGGTGCAGATGCCGGAATCGCGCCGGCAGGCCGCCGCCTAATCACAGGAGGAAACTGAAAATGTCGTACTCGCAAACATTCCTGTTCGGGATCTATCCCTACATCGCCCTGACGATCTTCCTGCTCGGGAGCCTGATCCGCTTCGACCGCGAGCAGTACACCTGGAAGAGCGACTCGTCGCAGCTGCTCCGGCGCGGCCAGTTGCGCCTGGGCAGCAACCTGTTCCACATCGGCGTGCTGTTCCTGTTCTTCGGGCATTTCTTC
>JAJZRT010000465.1 GCA_021802595.1 Pseudomonadota bacterium | reverse complement strand
CGATGGCGACATTGCGCGGCGTCGGCCAATGGTAGGTCGGCAGTTCCATCATCAAAGGTCTGGGTAGCCCGCGGGTGGTGAGGCGCTTGGCCAGCCAGGCGATGCCCATCGCGCTCGCCACGCCGGCGACGTAGAGACCGAACAGCATCAGGCCCTGCAACTCGAATACGCCGGCGACGTCGCGCTTGGGGATGAAGGCGCCGATCAGCAGCGCATACACCGGCAACCGTGCCGAGCAGGTCATCAGCGGCGCGATCATGATGGTGACGAGGCGGTCGCGCGGGCTGGCGATGGTGCGCGCGGCCATGATGCCGGGGATCGCGCAGGCGAAGCTGGACAGCAGCGGAATGAACGAGCGGCCGGACAGGCCCACGCTGCCCATCAGGCGGTCGAGCATGAAGGCGGCGCGCGGCAGGTAGCCCGACTCTTCCAGGATCAGGATGAAGAAGAACAGGATGAGGATCTGCGGCAGGAACACCAGCACCCCGCCGGTACCCGCGATGATCCCGTCGACGAGCAGGCTGCGCAGCCAGCCGTCGGGCAGCGCAGCGGTGACGCCATTGGCCACCCATGTGGTGGCCACCTCGATCCAGCCCATCGGCGCTTCGGCCCAGGCGAACACGGCCTGGAACATCAGGAACAGCACCGCCATGAGCAGCGCCATGCCGATGACCGGATGCAGCACCACGCGGTCGATCCGGTCGGACAATGTGTGCGGCGCATGCCTGTCGAGGCCGAGGCTGACGAGGATGCGCTGCACCGTGTCGTGGTCGGCTTCCACCGTGACGGCCGGGGCGTCGGTTTCCGGTGCGGGGGTGTGCACGGCATCGCCGCGCCAGGCCTCGGGCGGCGCATCGAGCAGCGTACGCAGGGCGGTTGCGCCGTCCTTCCTGACCGCGACGGTCCTGACCACGGGCACGCCGAGTTCGTGAGACAGCTTGTCCACGTCCACGTGGATGCCGCGCCGCGCCGCCAGGTCGGTCATGTTGAGCGCTACCACGCAGGGCAGGCCGAGGCGCTTCACCGCGAGCACGAGACGCAGGTTGCGCCGCAGATTGGTCGCGTCGACCACGCAGATCACGCGGTCCGGACGCTTCTCGCCGCGCGCGCGGCCCATCAGCACGTCGACCGTCACCTGCTCGTCGGGCGAACGCGGGTTGAGGCTGTAGGTGCCCGGCAGATCGAGCACGCGCAGCGGCTTGCCCGCCGCCGTGAGATAACGGCCTTCCTTGCGCTCGACGGTGACGCCGGCATAATTCGCCACCTTCTGGCGGCTGCCCGTGAGCACGTTGAACAGCGCGGTCTTGCCGCAGTTGGGATTGCCCACCAGCGCGACCAGCGGCCCGCCGCGATGCACATGAACGACGGCGGACTGGGCGTGGTCGCGGCGGACCGCATCGTGGCAGGCGCTCATGCGGCCCCCGTCGCGTTATCCGGCAGCGTGACTTCGATGCAGGCGGCCTCGGCGCAGCGCAGGGCGAAGGTGGACGAGCCGACGCGGACCACCAGCGGATCGCCGCCCGGTTGCGCGCGCGCCATCAGCATCACTTTCTCTCCGGGGATGAAACCCAGCTCCTGCAGCCAGTCGTGCCATTCCGGCGCGTGCTCGGGCGTGTGGATGCGCTCGATGCGGCAAAGCTGGAAATCGTCCGAACGGTCAAGGGTGAACATGTCTATGGGTCCCTGCGGTTCAATGGGTCGCGGTCTTCGGTTCGGTGACGAACCCGAGTTTGCTGAGTCCTGCGCGCGCGGCATCCGACATGATCTGGGCGACGTTGCGATAGGCGAGATCGCCGTCGGCGCGGATGTGGATTTCCGGCTGCGGATTCTTCTGCGCCGCGTGATCCATCTTCGCCTGCCAGGCGGTCGCGTCCACCGGTTCGGCGTTCCAGAATACCGAGCCGTCGGCCTTGATCGACAGGTCGACCGTTTCCGGCTTGTCCGGGCTGGGCTGGCTGGAGGCGACAGGCAGGTTGACCTTGACCGCATGCGTCATCAGCGGCGCAGTGATGATGAAGATGACGAGCAGCACCAGCATCACGTCGATCAGCGGAATCATGTTGATTTCCGCGTTGTCGCCGTCGCCGGCGTCGTTCACGAGTCCGCCGAAAGCCATCACGCGCTCCTTGCCGCCAGCGGCGCGGCGTAGACCTGCGTGCTGTCCTTCTCGACGCGGGTGTTGTTGCGCACGCCGGTCGACATGAAGGCGAACAGATCATGGGCAAAGCCGTCGACTTCGGTCAGAACCTGGCGTTTGGCGCGGTTGAAGAAGTTGTACGCGAGCACGGCGGGGATGGCGACCGCCAGACCCAGCGCGGTCATGATCAGCGCTTCGCCGACCGGGCCGGCAACCTGGTCGAGGCTGCCCGAGCCACTCATGCCGATGTTCACCAGCGCGTGGTAGATGCCCCACACCGTGCCGAACAGGCCGACGAAGGGCGCCGACGAGGCGATGGACGCCAGCATGGTGTGGCCGTACTCCAGGCGCGCCGTGTCCTGGTTGATGGCGCGGCGCAGGGCGCGGGTGAGGAATTCGTCTTCCGAGCCGGATTCGATCAGGCGGGCGCCGGTCTTGCCGCGGAATTGCTCGGCCGCCTTGAGGCCGTGGTGGGTGAGGTGCGAGAACGGATCGGTGACGCCGTTCTTCTGCAGATGGTCGGCGACCGCGGCGAGCCCGGGGGCTTCCCAGAAGCGGGTGAGGAAGGCCTGGCCGTGCTTCTTCATGCGCCAGTTGGCGATGCTCTTTGCCACGATGAGATACCAGGTGACGACCGACATCGCCAGCAGGATGGCGAGCAGCACGTGCGCGAGCGTGTCGGCCTGTGCGATGAAGTGGACGAAGCCCAGCTGGGCGGGGTGCGTGGTTTCCATGGCTTAACTCCTGAGGGTGAACTGAATCGGCACGATGACCCAGGCGGCCACCGGCTTGCCGGCCTGGCGGGCCGGCTCGAATTTCCAGCTGGACTGAACGGTTTTCCGGGCCGATTCGTCGAGCCGCGCATACCCGCTGCTCTTGACGATTTCCATCCGGGCGACACTGCCGTCCGGATTGACCAGGATGTTCAGCCGCACGACGCCTTCCTCGCCGAGACGCTTCGACAGCGCAGGATAGGGCGGCTTGGGATTGTTCAGATAATCCGCGGGCCGGGGCGGTATCGGCGGCGGAGGCGGCGCAGGTTTCTGCGCTTCCGCCACGACCGGTGCGGGCGGCGGTATCACCTCGGGTATCGGCACGGGTTCATGTTCGGGCTCGGGTGCCCCGACGACGGGCTGAGGCGCGGGGAGCGGCTTCTCGGCGATCAGCACCGGAGGCGGCGGCAGCGGTTTGACGCGTGGTTTTGGCGGCAGCGGCCGGGGTTCGGGGTTCGACTGCGGGACAGGTTCTTGCGTCTCGGGTTCGATCAGATTCACCGTAATCGGCCGTGCTGGCGTGATCGGTTCGGGCGTGTTGGAGGCGAACAGCAGCGCAGCGAGCAGGCCGGCATGCACGAGTGCCACACCGGCAAGTGACGCGCGCGACAGCCGGGCCGAATAGGGCAGCGTGGCGGTCGCGAAACTGACTGCCGTATCCGGCAGATCGGCGTTCAAGGCGGAGGAGGGGGTCAACGATGGGGTCATCCCGGGTAAATCCAGTTCCATTCAAGGCTTCGCCGAACGATCATCACAATGGATGGCTATACGATAACAATACCAGTAATGATAATAATTCGTATTATATATGTCAATTGATTCATTGTGTTGAATGCGCTTCAGCCATCCGTTGCCTGGTGTTCGGCGGGACTCGATAGGCTTGACGAGGCGCGGCTTTTGCCGTGCGCCAGCCAGCGCGCGCCGTTGCCTGCTCGAAGAACGGGGGCTGTAGTCAGTTCGGGTCAAGCTACGTCTGGAGAACGCGTCAGGCGCAAGGCCACTACCGTCCAGCTACGGGTGGACCCGCTCGAAGGAAGCCGGCTTGATCCTCCTGGGGCGCGGGGGCAGCGCGAAGGCGTGGCGCCGGTCGCGTGTTTCCACGAAATCGTGGATGCGCAAGCTGAGGGTATGTGTCCGTGCCAGCGCGCCGGGGTTTATCCCCAGCCGGCCGCGAGTGCCACGCGATAGGTGACGAACGACGCCAGATAGGCCAGTGCGAACAGGTAGGCGGCCATGATCAGCGGCATTTTCCAGCCGCCGGTCTCGCGCTTGACGGTGGCGAGCGTGGCGAGGCACTGCGGTGCGAAGACGAACCAGGCCAGCAGCGCCAGGCCGGTGGCGAGACTCCAGCTATGGGCGATGAGCGGGCTGGCT
>JAJZRT010000464.1 GCA_021802595.1 Pseudomonadota bacterium | reverse complement strand
CGCGCGATGCGGCGCGCCTCGGCGTGGGTGAGCAGGCCGGCGCGCGCGATGCCGCTCCAGCCGCCCAGGAGGCCGCAGGCCTGCGCCAGCCAGTGGACGGTGTGCAGGTCGCGCAGGCCGCCGGGGCTGTCCTTCAGGTTGGGTTCGAGCTTGTAGGCGCTGTCGTCGAAGCGCGCGTGGCGCGCCAGCTGCTCGGACAGCTTGCCGTTGAAGAAATGCTGGGGGTCGAAACGTGCCTGGAAGCAGCGGCCGAATTCGTCGAACAGGTCCGCGGCGCCGCATACGTAACGCGCTTCCAGCAGGTTGGTTTCCACCGTGATGTCGGCGGCCTCGGCCAGGCAGGCGCCGACCGTGCGCACGCTGTGGCCGATCTCCAGTCCGACGTCCCAGCAAGCCTGCACCCAGGACTCCAGCTTGGCCTGCTGCCCGGGCGTGGGGTCGCGTGGCAGCAACAGCAGCACATCCACGTCGGAACCGGGAAACAGTTCGCCGCGTCCGTAGCCGCCGACGGCGGCGAGGCAGAAGCTGGGCGGCAGGGCGAGGCGGGCCGAGAGCTCGATGAGCACGCTGTCGACCAGCGCGGCGTGACGGGTCAGGTAGTGGGTGGCGGGTCTGTCGAGAAAGGCCGCGGCCAGTTCGGCACGGCCCGATTTGAGCCGCTCGCGGAGGTCGGCGAACGGCGGGTGGCTCACGCAGCGTGGCGGATGCGATCAGGCACGGCCGGGGTGCCGGCCGAGACGGTCAGCACTTCGTAGCCGCTGTCGGTGACCAGCACGGTATGTTCCCATTGCGCCGACAGGCTGCGGTCCTTGGTGACGATGGTCCAGCCGTCCGGCATCTGGCGGATGTCGCGGCGGCCGGCGTTGATCATCGGTTCGATGGTGAAGGTCATGCCGGGCTCGAGCACGAGGCCGGTGCCGGGCTTGCCGTAGTGCAGCACCTGCGGATCCTCGTGGAAGTTGCGGCCGATGCCGTGGCCGCAGAATTCACGCACCACGCTGTAGCCGTGGCTTTCCGCAAAGTGCTGGATGGCGTGGCCGATGTCGCCGAGCCGCGCACCGGGCCTGACGTGGGCGATGCCCACCCACATCGCCTCGTAGGTCACCTGCATCAGTCGCTTCGCCTGGATCGACGCCTCGCCCACCGCGAACATGCGGCTGGTGTCGCCGTGCCAGCCGTCCTTGATCACCGTGATGTCGAGGTTGACGATGTCGCCGTTCTTCAGCAGCTTGTCGCCCGGCACGCCGTGGCAGACCTGGTTGTTGACCGAGGTGCAGATCGACTTGGGATAGGGCGCGTGGCCGGACGGCGCATAGTTCAGCGGCGCCGGGATGGTGCCCTGCACGTTCACCATGTAGTCGTGGCACAGCCGGTCGAGCTCGCCGGTGGTGACGCCGGGTTTGACGAAGGGCGTGATGTAGTCGAGCACTTCCGAGCCGAGCCGGCCCGCAACGCGCATGCCCTCGATTTCGGCGCCGGTTTTGATGGTGACAGTCATGGGACGTGGAGCAGGAATAAAGCCGCATTCTAGCGTGACCGGCGCGTACCCAAAAAACCCTGTGCGGAATGTGGGCGAGAAAAAGGACGCCCGTGGGCGTCCTTAGCGATCCGCCGGGCCGGGTGAGTGCCCGGCCGTGCGCGATTACTGCATCGACGGCAGCGTGTTCCCGCTGCGCACCTGTTCGCGGTTTTCGTAGCGATCCGCGTTGCGTTGAGCGTCGCCGCTCTGCGAGCCATCGCGTTTCTGAGTGCGTTCCTGGGAGCGTTTCTGGGTCTGCTGTTGGCTATGGTCGGCGCTGGATGCATTGCCGCCACCCATGCCGCCGCCACCCATGCCGCCGCCACCCATGCCGCCGCCACCCATGCCGCCGCCACCCCTGGCGTAGACCGCGCCGCTGGCGAGGCTGGTTGCAAGCAAAACGAGGGAAAGAACTTTCATGGATTTCATATTGCGCTCCTGGATAATGAATGCTGACTGCGAAATCACCGGCCTCGACGTCCCGTGCCACGAGACGCGCCCGCTGCCGCGCCACCGCTCGCGCCTGAACCTTGCGTGTCCCGATGGCGATGTTCGAAACCCGCACCGTATGGCAGGCTGGACGGGGAGGAGCCTGCATTCGGTCCATTCCCGGCCCGGGCCGGCGCTTGCAGGTTGCGCAACACCGTTTCGTCGGACATTTCGTCGTGCGCGGGGGCTTGCAAGGGCATGTCCCGCGGCAGCGACAGGTTGAGGGGGCGTGCGTGCGCGGCAGGCGTCTTTTCCTGTCCGTCAGCGGCCATGGCGGGGGACGCCAGGGACAGCAGGCACGGCAGCAGGATCAGGGTCGGTCGCATCATGGTCGGGTTCGAGGCTGGATGTGCGCCGTCACCATTGACGGCGTGGAGCGAATTCTCGGCGCGCAGGGTGGCGGCGGCATGTCTGACGGGTGGCAGCGTGTGACGGTGTGTGTCAATGTGTGTCGAGCCGACGTGAAGCCTTCCAAGTCGGGTAGGATAATCCTAAAAACCGCAGTTGACCGCTTGCCACCCCAAGGAAAGTCGCATGAATACTGAGTTTTCACCCCTCGATTGGGTTCACCTGTCGGGTTATACCGCTACGCGCCCGCTGGCACGCCTGG
This sequence comes from Pseudomonadota bacterium, assembly GCA_021802595.1. Next base: position 1,677 of record JAJZRT010000464.1, on the reverse strand, counting down.
TCGTGCGCCTGCCTTTGTACCCGCAAGGGGCAGGCCGGATTCGTAAAGCCCTAAAGCGGCAACGACTCCGCTCTCGCGCCTCGTTGCAGGCCCCGGCCTGCCGCCTCGTTGCTTCGCGGCAGCCACCCGCCCAGACGCACCATCGGGCGCGTCCAACTGCGGTTTCTGGCAGCCTGTCGGACTTGAAGAATCGAAGCGAAAATTCGGCTGGGCGAGGACAGATTTTGACGATTTTGCAGGGCAATAGTCGTTCTATTGCCCAAAAAAGCGGCGAAATATGGACCGGCCAGACGGATTTGCAGCCGATTTCCTTCAAGTCCGACAGGCTGCTAGGATGATTCACCGCGGGCACAGCCCGTCGAGCACGGACCCGCTCCGTCCGGCGAAACCGGTGCGCCTCCTGGAGCCTTTTGTTCATCGCATGATGCAATCCTGCCCACCCGATCCATCGCAAGCCGCAGTGTCGCCGCCATCTGCCGTGCGCGCCCGCATTCTGGTGGTTGACGACGACCCCGGCATGCGAAGCCTGCTGGAAGACTATCTGGGCGACAGCGGCTTTGCCGTGGAAACGGCGGGCGATGGCGCGGCCATGTGGCAGCTGCTGGCGCATGGCATGCCCGACGCCATCGTGCTCGACCTGATGATGCCCGGCGAGGACGGGCTGTCGCTGGCGCGCCGTCTGCGCAGCCAGTCGAACGTGCCGATCCTCATGCTGTCGGCGCGCGGCGAGGAAATCGACCGCGTGGTCGGGCTGGAAATGGGGGCCGACGATTACCTGGCGAAACCCTTCAGCCCGCGCGAACTGCTGGCTCGCCTGCGTGCGCTGCTGCGGCGCAGCCAGGGTCAGGCCGAGCCTGTCTCGCAGTCTGCGCTGCCCAGCTTCGGCCCCTATCGGCTGGATGCGGCCAGCCACCGGCTCACCCGCGACGGCGTCGAGGTGAAACTGTCGACCGCCGAATTCGCCCTGTTGCGCATCTTCATCGAGCACCCGCTGCGGGTGCTGTCGCGCGATACCCTGATCGACATGCTGAAGGGCTACGAGCGCGATCCGTTCGACCGCAGCGTCGATACCCGCGTCACCCGCTTGCGCCGCAAAATCGAGCCCGATTCCACGGAACCCATCTACATCCGCACCGTGCGCGGCGAGGGCTACCTGTTCAATCCGCGCGGCGGCGAGGCGTGAAACTGTCGTCGCGCCTGAGCCTGACGCAGCAGAATGCCTTGCTGCTGCTAGCGTTCTTCATCCTTTTCGAATTGCTGGTGGCGTCGGCCATCACCTACTTCCTGATGTTGCCGATGGCGCGCCGGTCGGCGTCCGACCTCGCGGGCTTGATGACGCTGTCGGTGCAGACCTGGAGCGAACTGCCGCCGGTCACCCGCCCCGCTTTCGAAATCGAACTGGCGCGTTCCCACGCGCTGGCGCTGCGCGCCGAGCCGCCGCACAACGCCGCGCCGCCCTCGTGGCGGGAACCCTACCTGCGCTTTCTGGTGGCGTCCCTGAGCGCGCGAGTGGGTGGGCCGGTCGCGACCTCGCGCGAGGAAATCCGGGGGCAGGAATGGTTCTGGGTGTCACTGCCTGCCGGTGACGGGCATCTGTCGGTGGGATTCCCCCACAGCCGCATCGGTCCGCGCCCGATCCGTGCCGTGCTGGCCTCGCTGGCCGGCGGCACGTTGCTG
>JAJZRT010000463.1 GCA_021802595.1 Pseudomonadota bacterium | reverse complement strand
CGTTCACGGCGCCGCTGCCACCGCGCACCAGCACCGTCACATACCCGCCGCCGACGAACTGGCGGCCGATCAGCCGCACTTCCGCAGCCTTGGTCATCGCATCCGCCGCCTCGATGGCGGGAACCAGACCACGCGTTTCAATCATCCCCAGAGCGATACCCGTCATTGCGCTTGCCATGATGCTTCTCCTTAAAAAACAATTAATGAAACTTACTTGCCACGTTCACGGAGTGCTTCCTCCGTATTCCACTGATCGATAATCCCGCAGATCGTCAGATCGGTCAGAACCCTGTAATCGCCTGCGGCATAGCGTGCTGCCGAGCCGCCGGCGGTAAAAACCCATTTCCCTGGCGGCACGCCGACCGGATCGACCGCCACCGACAACTTTCCCTTCTGGTCGGCCAGCACGCGCAACGATGCGCTGCTCAGGCCTGCGATTCGGCGCGTTGCCACCAGATCGGACACCACACGCATGATTTCCATGTCATGACTCCTGCCAGTGATCGATGATCCCGATGATGGTGAGATCGCTCGGAAAGTCCTTGCTGCCGGCCGCCTCACGGGCGGCGGAGCTGCCCACGCAGATCACCCAGTCGCCCGGGATGCAGCCCACCGCGTCCACCGCGACACTGGCGCTGCCACTTTTTTCCTTCACCACCAGCAGGGGGCGGTGCCCCATTTCCCGTACGCGATTGGTCGAAACCAGCGTCTTTTCCACTTGCATGATCTTCATCGTCTCGTCCTCAATGCCCGTGTGCGTCTATGTCGTTGTCTGCCACGATTTCCAGGTCGCTGCCCGGCTGCTTGGCCTGCACGGTCATGCCGCAAACCAGCAGACCGTCCCGCATCAAAACCGGATAACGCGCCTCGATCGCGGCCTTGACGCGGCGGCAGCGTGCCTCCGCGCGTTCTTTCCCTCCCGGCACCTGGTCGTCGTAGCGGTAGTGAATCGCGACAGGCACCGGCAGCCCGCGTGCCACATTCAGCCGGGAGAAAATCTTGATGCCAACATCCAGGTCCGCCGCCCCTTCTTCCACCGTATGCATATGGCCGATGTAAGCCAGATTGCGCAGGTGCACCTTGTCGAAGCCGTCGCCGATGCTGATGAAGCGCTCGGCATGGCCGATGTCGGCATAGCGGCCCCGATGGTTCGTGCAGACGTACTCAATCTGCGACAGGTTGTTCATGAGCAGCCGCTCGATCAGTCGACGCATGCCCGACTCCGGGGCACTGCGCCCATGCCGGCGTGCCGCCTCCTCGACGATGGCGCCCAGACGCCAAAGCGCCTCCGACTCGGCCTTTCCTACCGTCGCCTGATACAGCGCCATGTTGTCGACGTGGCAATCCAGGCTCATGCCGCCCTGCGCATCCGGAACATGCACCCGGATCGCATCGTTGTCGGTGTCCACGCCGATCAGCAGCGTGGCAACCGAGGCGCCACAGCAGAAACCATTTTCGATCGCGGTGCCGAAAGCCTCCAGGCGATCCAGCGCTGCCTGGCCCGCGCGGCGATCGTCGCTGCCGTGGGCCGCGCAACCTTCGTGTAGCGGGTCCGAACTGCTGAAGTGGTACACCGCAATCTTGAGATAGCGTGTGCCCGCATCAGGCAAGGTCGGCACGCCTTCGCGGAAGCGGTGCAACTCGGTCTCGGCCCACTGCTTCACGTTCAGCTCCACATCGAACAGGGTTCCCGCGTATGACTTGTGCCGGGGAACCGCCTGCTGCGGCAGGCGCAGGATGTACTGCAGCAAGCCCTTGAGGCGGCCATCGGCGCAGGCGCTCACGTCCACTTCATGGAAGCCGCATTCGATGAAAAAACGCGTCATCGCTTCCGCCTCTGCGCCGTTGTATGGCTGCGTGTACGCTTCCCGCGCCAACTCAAGGAAGGTACGCAGCACGCTGGTGCCATACAGCCGGCGCATGTCGAGCGTGGTCACCCAGGCGTCCGCCAGCACTACAGCGGGCAGCTCAAAGCCCAAGCGATCGCGTGCAATCTGCTGCGCCCGCGTCTCGAAGTCGGTGTCATGCTGCAGCGCCGCAATCTGCTTCAGCGTGGGCACGATGTCATCGAAACGCGCCTGCACCCTGCGTTCGTAGTCCGCCAGTAGCGCGTTGCGTGCCTGATCAACCAGCGGATGCGCGTGCGAGGCACACAGGGTGCTCACGCAATCACCCTTGCTGTCTGCCTGCATGCCAGGCGCACAGAAGCTCAACCGCTGCGGCCAGCTCGGCATCACAGCCGTCGCGGCTGCCGGGCGGGGGCGCATCGCCATGCCCACCGGGGCGGCATGTGCCGCCTGGTGCAAGTGTTCACGGCGTTTGCGGGTATCCATCGTCGTCGCTCCGTGGTCTCGTGCGGGTTAGCCGCGTGCGCCGCCGGACAACGTCACCGCCGCACCCGACATGCTGCTGCCGCTGCTGCCGGTGACACGGCTGGGCGCCAGCGCCGGATGTTCCGTTTCACGGGCAACCCGGGCATTGGTCCCGTTGCCGCGCGGCTCTCCACGCTGGGTCGGGTTACGACCCGCTGCGGAGCGCCCCTCGGTACCCGTCACGCGGCCGCCACGGTCCCAAGCATCGCCGGTGACGCTGCGCTCGCGGCCTTCGCCGGTAATGCGCTCCGGCGCCGGCTCGGAAGCGGCCGCCACCTTGGGGGCCGCCGCTTCGCTGCCATCGCGATAACGGAATTCCGGCGTGACGGACACCAGGCCGGTGGCACGTGCCAGCGAGCCGGTGATGCGGCCGCTGCCGCCGAAGGCGCTGCCGGTGATGCGCTGCGTCTCGCTGCCCTGCGCCGTGCGGGCAGGCGAAGCCACCGAGAAATCACCCGCCTGACGCTTGCCTGACGCATCCAGCGCATTGCCGGAGATGTCCGGGCTGTGCGCCGCGCCTTCCGGACTGCGGGCACGGTGGTGCATTGCCATCGGCGGGCGACCGCAGGCGCTGGCCTGCTGAACGTCACCCATGTAAGGCGACCCGCTCACGGTCTGGCACTCGCCCCGCGCATTGCCGGTCAACCGGGCATCCGGCCCGGGCTGAATGCCGGTCAGTTCGGCATTGCGTCCGAGACGCGCACGGTTGATCGCTTCGGCGGCCACCCGGGTCGCACAGAAATCGGCGTACTGGTCGGCACCGATATACGCCGTGCCCGTCACCGGCTTGCAGGCGCCATATTCGTCGCCCGTCACGCTGGACGAACGCCCCACCTGGGTACCCGACACGTCCTGGCCCTTGAGCGTGCGCGACACACCGACCTTGGCGGGCGGCTGGAAAGGCTCCGCACGGCAAAAGGAAGAAAACTCCTCGGCGCTGAGGTAATCAGAACCAGTCACACGCTTGCATGCACCCTGCTCAGCGCCGGAGATTTTCGATGAGCGACCCAGTTGGGTGCCGCTCACCGCTCCGCCAGCGCTCGTGTGACTGGTCTCCACCTTTTTTGGCGCGTCTCCCGACTTGCTGCGCAAGCTGGTGGTGTCGGTATACGCGCTGCCCGTGATGGCGCGATTGGCGCCGTGCTCGCCGCCCGTCACATCGATCTCGCGCGTGAGATCGCTGCCGCTGATCAGGTTCTTTCTGGCCGTCATGCCGAAACCGGCCTTTTCCGGATGCGGTTCGGGCGATGTGCCACAGAATTCGCCGGTCTGCTCGGCGGCGATATATTCGGTTCCGGTCACGCGCTTGCAGGTGCCGGTCTCGTCGCCGGTCACCTTGCCGCTGCGTCCGACTTCGGTGCCTGTCACACGACCGCCACGACTCGTGCTGCTGGTCCCCACCTTGGCCGGCGACGCGTCAGGCAGCGAACCGCAGAACTCGCCGAATTGCTCAGCGCCGATATATTCAGTGCCGGTAATGCTGCGGCAGGTGCCGGACTCATTGCCGGTCACGCGCTGGGTGCGCTCGACCTGATTGCCGGTCACCGGGGTGCCGGCCAGCGTGGTTCCGAACTCGACCTTGGGGGGTTCCGGCTGCTTCCGGCCACAGGGACGGCAAGCCGGTGCATCCCCACGGCCACGCAAAGACTGGTCGATGCGGCGTTGTTGGGCAGCCGAGATCGGCTCCATGACCAGCTTCGGGCTTGCATATACAACCGTCGTGCCGGAAGACGCGCCCGTCTGGCACCCACACGAGGGCTTCACGCCACGGGCGTCGGGCACGGGCGTCGTCGCAGCCACGGGCGGCGTCGCAGCCACGGGCGGCGTCGCAGCCGGCACAGAGACCGGACTTGCCGAAGTAGTGCCTTTTTGCGCCGCAAGCCGTGCTTGTGTCGCGCTGGTGCTTGCCGCGGCTTTGCCGCCGACCAAACCCGCTTTCCC
>JAJZRT010000462.1 GCA_021802595.1 Pseudomonadota bacterium | reverse complement strand
GTGTCCGGGCGCAGCCGCTGGCGTAGAATACGCGCCCATGACCGAGACCGTCGACCAGCGTCCGCACGCGGAGGATCAATTCGAGCAGCACCTCTCCGAGGTGCAGTTGCTGCTCGCCCGCCAGCGACGCGTCGAGGCGCTGGTGCAGAAGCAGGACCAGCCGCGTCACGAGCTCGTCGAGGATCTGGTGCACCGCCAGCACATGGCCGAACTGAACAGCCTGCTGCGCCGGCTCTCGGTGAGCGAGATCGCCCGTGTCCTCGAGGCGCTGCCCGAGGAGGACCGCCTCGCCGCCTGGCAGGAAGTCGAGGAAAGTCGTTGCGAGTCGGTGCTCGAACGGGTCTCCGACCCGGTGCGCGCCGAGCTGGTCGAAGCGCGCCCGCTCGCCAACGCGCGCAACATGCTGTCCGCCTTCGAGCTGAAGAACGGTCGCCTCGCGCAGGTGCGCATCGGCAGCCGCGCCGACCTCGCCAGCGTCAGCCCGATCTGGGTCGATCTGGTCGCCCCGTCCGCCAGCGTGCGCGCCTGGGTGGGCGAGTTCTTCCAGGTCTACCTGCCCGATCCTGAAGACGTCACCGACATCGAGGAGAGCGCGCGCTTCTTCGTCGACGACAACGACGCCGTCCACATGCGCTCGGACTTCCTGCTGGCCAAGGAGGGCGAATCGCGCAACGTCGCGGTGTCCTTCATCCTGCACCGCAACATCCTGTTCTCGGTGCGCAACGAGGAACTGCCGGCGTTCCGCCTGCAGCGTCTGCGCGCGCGGACCCAGCCCGGCTACGTGTCCGACGGCAAGGACGTCATGCTCGACCTCTACGGCGCCGACGTCGAATACTCGGCCGACGCGCTCGAGGACATCTACGCCGAGCTCGAGCGCGTCGGCCGCCAGGTGCTCTCGCCGCAGGTCAGCGATGACGAGGCCGCGGAGATCCTGTCCGAAATCGCCAAGGGAGAAGACCTCAACGGCCGCATCCGCCGCAATGTGCTTGACACCCGGCGCGCGCTCTCCTTCCTGATGCGCGGGCGCCTGCTGACGCCCGACCAGCACGATGATACGCGGCAGATCCTGCGCGACATCGAATCACTGGACGGCCACACGTCCTTTCTCTTCAACAAGATCAACTTCCTGATGGATGCCACCGTCGGCTTCATCAACATCAACCAGAACAAGCGCGTGTCCAAGCTGACCGCGATCTCCGTGGTGTTCGTGCCGATCAACATCATCGCCGGCATCGGCGGCATGTCCGAGTTCTCGATGATGACCGCCGGCATCCCGTGGCCGGTTTCCTACGGGGTCTTCACGCTGGCGATGGGTGCGCTCGGTTTCGGCACCTACCGCGCCCTCCGTCATTTCGAGCGACGCAAGGGCCAGGCCGCCCGTCAGCGGAAGGAAGCCTGAGGACACTTCCTGCCGCAACCGCGGTGGCTCCTGAGGGCTTCAGGCGGGAGCCGCCAGCGTGCCAGGCCCCGGCTCAGCGGTGAAGTAGCGGCGGTACGTTAGCCATGCCTGGGAACGTCGAGGCCTGGCTGCGACCCCTGTTGAATCAGTACGTCTTGTACGGAAGGAACTTGCCGTTCAGCACGATCTTCACCCGATCGCCCTTCGGATCCTCCACCCGCGAGATATCCATCGAGAAATCGATCGCGCTCATGATGCCGTCGCCGAATTCCTCGTGGATCAGCGACTTGATGGTGATGCCGTACACCATGATCAGTTCATAAAAACGATAAATCAGCGGATCGGTCGGTATGGCGGAAGGCAGGCTGCCCTTGTACGGCACGATCTGCAATTGATCGACGGCCTCGGGCGGCAGGCCGAGCAGCTTGCCGACCGTGGTGGCCTGTTTCTTGTCGAGCGTCATCTGCCCCAACAAGGCGGCGGTTGTCCACTCCTTGCTCTGGCCGACTTTCCTGGCGATGTCGGCCCACTTGAGGCCTTTCTTGTGCTTGGCGGCGAGGATGAGGTCGGTGACTTCGGTGCGGGTCATGTTGGTCCTTAAGCGTTGACGAGATGGATGTTGGGTTTGCCGGCGGCCGGCAGGTGAACGACGACCGGTTCGGTTTCGAGTTCGACCAGGTCGACCGGATCGAACACGGTGGGCGAACTGGGGGCGTCGGGTGCGTCGCGCAGGTTGCCGAACTGCTTCGACCGGCTCACCAGGAAATCGACCAGGTGGTTGCGGATCGGGTAGTAGTGCGCGTGCCTGTGCAGCGTGCTGCGCTCGCGCGGACGCGGCAGGGTGTTGTTGACGATCTCCGCGATGCGCGCATGCGGGCCGTTCGACATCAGCATGATCCTGTCGGACAGCAGGATGGCTTCGTCGACGTCGTGGGTGATCATGAATACGGTCTGCTGCGTTTCGGCGCAGATCTTCAGCAGTTCGTCCTGGATGACGCCGCGCGTCAGTGCATCGAGCGCGCCGAAGGGCTCGTCCATCAGCAGCATCTTTGGCTCGATCGAGAAGGCGCGCGCGATGCCGACGCGCTGCTTCATGCCGCCGGAAAGCTGAGACGGCTTCTTGTGCTGGGCGCCGCTGAGCCCGACCAGTTCGATATAGCGCATGGCGTGGTCGCGCAATTTCTGCTTGTTCCACGAAGGCCAGCGCGATTTCACCGCGAACTCGACGTTCTCCAGCACGGTGAGCCACGGCATCAGCGCATGGCTCTGGAAGATGACGCCGCGGTCGAGGCTGGGGCCGGCGACCTCGCGACCGTCCATGAAGACGTTGCCTGTCGTGGCGCTGTCGAGCCCCGCGAGGATGTTGAGGATGGTCGACTTGCCGCATCCGGAGTGGCCGGTGACGCAGACGAACTCGCCCTTGTGGATGCGGAAATTGACGTGGTCGAACACGGTGACCGTTTCCCCGCCGGTGGGGCCGGGGTAGGCGCGCGCCAGGTTCTCGACCTGCAGGAAGGGATGGATGGCTGAACTCGTCATGATTTCATTCCTGGATTCATTCCTGGTAGGCGACGCGCTTGCCCAGCACGCCGAAGAGGCTGTCGAGCGCCATGCCGACGACGCCGATCATCAGGATGGCGAACAGCACGTTGGTGAGCGAGAGGTTGTTCCACTCGTTCCACACGAAGTAGCCGATGCCGGTGCCGCCGACCAGCATTTCGGCGGCGACGATGACCAGCCAGGCGATGCCCATGGAAATGCGCATGCCGGTCAGGATCGTCGGCGCGGCGGCAGGCAGAATCACCCGAAAGGCTTTTCGCAACGGGCTCACCTCCAGTGTGCGCGAGACGTCGAGCCAGTCCTTCTTCACGTTGGCGACGCCGTGCGCGGTGTTGATCAACATCGGCCACAGCGAGCAGATGAAGATGACGAAGATGGCCGAGGCCGACGCGTCCTTGATGGTATACAAGGCCAGCGGCATCCACGCCAGCGGCGAGATCGGCTTCAAGAGCTGCACGTAGGGGTTGATCGCCTGGTAGACCATGCGCGAGTTGCCGATGGCGAAGCCGAGCGGAATCGCCACCACGGCGGCCAGCGCAAAGCCGCCCAGCACGCGCGCCAGCGAGTAGGCGAGCTGGATGCCGATGCCCTTGTCGTTGGGGCCATTGTCGTAGAAGGGATGGGAGAGCTTGTCCCACACCGTCTGCGCCATCGCCACCGGAGTGGGAAAGCTCGACGCCGCCTTGGCCGCGCCGCCGCCCATCAGCGCGGCGTATTCCGGGTCGACGTTGGCCACGGCGGCATGGGTGTCCGGCAGCGTCGCCAGCTGCCAGACCAGCAGGATGACCGCGAGCAGCCCGAGCGACAGCAGGCCGGCCTTCTGGCTGAGGGTGAGTTTCGTCTTCATGTGCGTTTGATGGCGAAGGAGTTGAGGTACTCGGCAGGCTTGGCGGGGTCGAACACCTTGCCCATGATGGTGTGCTTCATGTAACTCGCTTTCGGCGGCTTCATGCCGAGCTCGGCCATGCGGGCGCGGGCATCGGTGGCACGGAACACGTCCTCGGCGACGGCCTGGTAGTTGACGTCGCCCTTGATGTAGTTCCAGCGTTTGAGCTGGGTGAGGATCCACACCGCCATCGACTGCCACGGGAAGGGATCGAAGTCGACGCGGTCGGGCACGTTCCGCACCTTGCCGAGGCCGTCGGCGAAGCGCCCGGTCATCACCTGCTCCAAGACCGGGATCGGCTGGTTGAGGTAGTTGGCCGGCGCGATCGCCTCGATGATGGCCTTGCGGTTCTCCGGCTTGTGCGCGTAGTCGGTGGCGCTTGCAATCGCCCGGAACAGCGCGGCGTAGGTGTTGGGATACTGCTTGTAGAAACCTTCCTGCACACCGAAGGCACAGCACGGGTGACCGT
>JAJZRT010000010.1 GCA_021802595.1 Pseudomonadota bacterium | reverse complement strand
CACGTCCGCGATATCGTTAAACAGGTCTATGGCTTTGCCATTCTGCACGGCGAGAAAGTGGCCAATCCCGCCGACGACGTTGGCCCGTCGTCGATCGCCACTTTCGTGCCGAAGGACCGTGCGCTTTCGCCGAGTGAGATTCGCGTTATGTTGTCCCAGATGGAGCATGTCGCTTCGTACCCCACCATCAAGCTCGGCCTGCGCCTGATTTTGCTCACCCTGGTACGCAAGGGCGAATTGATCCACGCGACGTGGGACGAGGTGGATTTCGAGAAGGCGCTATGGAGTATCCCGAAGGAACGCATGAAGGCGTCCAAGGCCCATAACATCTACTTGTCACAGCAGGCGCTCGACATCATGGTCGCACTGCGCACCTGCGCTGGCGGCTCGCGCTACCTGATCCCGTCGCGCTACGACGCCGACAAGTGCATGTCCAACGCTACGCTCAATCGGGTTACGCAACTGATCGCCGAGCGCGCGAAAACGAACAGCCTGCCGCTGGAGCCCTTCACCGTGCACGACCTGCGGCGCACGGGTTCGACCATCCTCAATGAGCTCGGCTTCAACAGCGACTGGATCGAGAAGTGCCTGGCACACGAAGACGGTCGCTCGTCGCGAGGCGTCTACAACAAGGCTGAATATGCCGAGCAGCGCCGTCACATGCTACAGGAATGGGCCGACATGATTGACGCGTGGATCGCAGGCAAGTCGCACACTCCGACCTTGCTACCGCCATCGATGAAAGTGCTCACGACGCAGGCTTTGCTTTGACCGGGCGACGCTTGCGTTGGCGCACATCGGGCGAGGGCGCCCGCTTCAGTTGATCGGAGTCGGAGGCCTGCCGCCGCGCGACTATCCAGGCCTCCACCTCGGCCAGGTCCCACACCACCCAGCGCTCCGTCAGATTGAAACGGCGCGGAAATTCGCCGCGCTTCTCCATATCGTAGATCGTCGTGTCAGCCAGCGGCACCAGTTGACGCAACTCAGTGCGTCGAATGGTGCATCTGAAGGGAAGGGCTGACGGTCATAGCCCTCATAGATACCCGGATCGCACAGTACCAGTGGATAGCGCAGCATCCTCCAAGGATATCCGAGCATTTCCTCTCCTAGTGCGGAGCGCCTTATCGCGTAAAGCGCCCAGCTCATGATGCTGTGTTCCTTCTAACGCGTTAGGCGACGCCTCTTGCGCGGATGGCAAATTCTGATAAGATAGTAATAGATTACTTACTTTATAAGGCGCAACAATGGGCACCCATGTAAAGCATCTACCCGCTGACGAGCGGCGGGCCGTTACCGTCGAGGCGGTGGTCGAACTGGCTGCCGAACAGAACCCAAACGACATCACCACCTCCGCCATTGCGAAACGCATGGGCCTGACTCAGGGCGCGCTATTTCGTCACTTCCCAAGCAAGGACGCCATCCTGCAGGCTGTCATGACGTGGGTCGCGGAACGCCTGCTCTCGCGGGTGGACAAGGCCGCGCAGTCCGCTTCGTCTCCGATTGCCGCGCTGGAGGCAATCTTCATGACCCATATTGATTTTGTGGCTGAACACCCCGGGGTGCCGCGGATGATGTTTGGCGAATTGCAGCGTGCGGAGGAGACGGCCCCCAAGCGCATGGTGCAGACGCTCATCCGGCACTATGGCGAACGTTTGCATCGGCTGATTGAAGAAGGCAAAGCGCAGGGGGAATTGGATGCCGTGCTCGATACCGAAGCCGCCGCCACCCTGTTCATTGGCACTATCCAGGGGCTGGTGATGCAGTCGCTGCTGGCCGGCGAAGTGGCGCTCATTCGTAAAGATGCACCAAGAGTCTTCGCGATCTACCGGCGCGGTATCGGGAGCAAGCAATGAAAACTTTACCTTTGCAACGCCGTACTTTGGCGCTCATCGCCGTCATCGTGCCACTGCTGGCGCTGCTCGTATATGTCGCACTGCGCTCCGGCCCGTTGGCACCCGTGGCCGTGACCGAGGCCAAGGTCGAGTCGCTGGCGATCAGCCCCGCGCTTTTCGGCGTCGGCACGGTCGAAGCGCGCTACACCTACAAGATCGGCCCGACGTTTGCCGGGCGGGTGAAACGTCTGGATGTTCATGTGGGTGACCATGTCAGGGCCGGTCAGTTGCTCGGCGAGATGGACCCTGTCGATCTCGACGATCGGGTTCGCTCACAGGAGGCGGCGCTCAAGCGCGCGGAGGCGGCGCTGCGCGAGGCGGCGGCACGGCAGACATACGCCGAAACCCAGGCGCGGCGCTACGAGGAACTCTACGCCGCACGATCGACCAGCGAGGAGGTACTCGTCACCAAACGGCAGGAATTACAGATTGCCGATGCCGCCCTGGCGGCCGCGCGGGAAGACCTGGCCCGCGCCCGCTTCGATCGCGAGGGACTGGTTGCGCAGCGAGGCAATCTGCGCCTGATCGCGCCGGTCGATGGCGTCGTGGCCCTCCGCGATGCAGACCCGGGCACGACTATCGTCGCGGGTCAGGCCGTGGTGGAAGTCATCGATCCGAAGAGTCTGTGGGTCAACGTGCGCTTCGATCAGATTAGCGCGGCCGAGCTTGCCGCAGATTTGCCCGCCCGTATCGCCCTGCGTTCGCGCAGCGGCCGGACCTTGAAAGGGCGGGTGCTGCGGGTGGAACCGAAGGCCGATGTGGTGACAGAAGAGACGCTGGCCAAAGTGATCTTCGACAAGGTCCCTGTGCCCTTGCCACCAATCGGCGAACTCGCCGAAGTCACGATCGACCTTCCTGCGCTCCCCGCGGCGCCGCTGATTCCCAACGCCGCAGTGCAGCGCGACGGCGACCAGGTTGGCGTCTGGCAGATCACGGATGACGAGCCGAGCTTCATCCCGGTCAAGCTCGGGCGCGCCGACCTCGATGGCCACGTTCAGGTCGTTGAAGGGCTCAAGGAGGGAGACAGGATCGTGGTCTACAGCGAAAAGGCGCTCGGCCCACGCAGCCGAATCCACGTGGTCGATCGCATTCCCGGGGCATCGAAATGATCAGCCTGGCCGGCCGCGACATTCTCCATACCTGGGGAAAGTTCGTCTTCACCGGCGTAGGTCTCGGCCTGCTCATCGGCGTGACGCTGGTCATGGCCGGGGTGTACCGGGGCATGGTGGATGACGGCAAGGCGCTGCTGGACAACAGCGGAGCCGATCTCTGGGTCGTACAGAAGGACACCCTCGGCCCTTACGCGGAGTCTTCCAGCCTCAACGACGACCTGTATCGCGCCATTCTCGCCATGCCGGGCGTGGCCCGAGCCGCGAATGTGACCTATCTGACCATGCAGGTGCGGCAGGGCGAGCGTGACGTGCGCTCCATGGTGGTCGGTATCGTGCCGGGCGAGACCGGGGGCGCACCCGGATGGCCACCTTATCTCGTGGCGGGACGCCAGATCACGCGCGGCCACTACGAGGCGGTGGCCGACATCGCCACCGGGTTCAGGCTCGGCGACCGCCTCCGCATCCGCCGCAATCAGTACACCGTGGTCGGCCTCACCCGGCGCATGGTGTCCTCCAGCGGCGACCCGATGGTGTTCATCCCGTTGAAGGATGCGCAGGAAGCGCAGTTCCTCAAGGACAACGACGCCATCTGGCAGAGCCGGCGCCGCACCGAGGCCAACCCGGCTTTCAACCGCCCCGGCGTGCCCGGCCTGCTGGACGCCGTCATCGCTTCGCAGGCCAGCAACAACTTCGTCAACGCCGTTCTCGTGCGCCTCAAGACTGGCGCTGCGCCGGACGAGGTCGCGCAATCCATTCGCCGCTGGAAGCGCCTGACGGTCTATACCCGGTCGCAGATGGAAGAGATCCTCATCGGAAAGTTGATCGCAACATCGTCCAAGCAGATCGGCATGTTCCTGGTCATTCTGGCCGTCGTCAGCGCCGCCATCGTCGCCTTCATCATCTACTCGCTGACGATGGACAAGATCCGCGAGATCGCGGTGCTGAAGCTCATCGGCACCCGCAACCGCACCATCGCCGCCATGATTATGCAGCAGGCGCTCGCACTCGGCGTGATTGGCTTCGCGGTTGGCAAGATCACTGCAACCTTCGCGGCGCCGCTGTTTCCCAAGTATGTGCTGCTGATGCCGCGGGACTCCGTCGCGGGCTTCTTCGCCGTGCTGGTGATCTGCGCGCTGGCGAGCGTCATCGCCATCCGCATGGCACTCAAGGTCGATCCGGCCGAAGCGATCGGAGGTTGACCATGACGACCAAAGGCATTCGCATCGAAGGTTTGAAGAAGCGCTACGGCAGCGGCGACACTGCGGTCGACGCCTTGAAGGGGGTGGACATGCACGTGGAGCCGGGCGAGGTCGTCGGCCTGATCGGACCGTCCGGCTCGGGCAAGAGCACCCTGCTCAAGTGCCTGGGCGCCGTGATCGACCCGACCGCGGGGCGCATGACGCTGGGCGACGAGCTGATCTACGACGAAGGCTGGAAGGTGCGCGACCTGCGCGCGCTGCGCCGCGACAAGATCGGCTTCGTGTTCCAGGCGCCGTACCTGATTCCATTTCTCGACGTCACCGACAACGTCGCGCTGCTACCGATGCTGGCCGGTGCGCCCAACGGCGAGGCACGCAAGCGCGCGCTCGACCTGCTTACCGCGCTGGACGTGCAACATCGTGCCCGTGCCATGCCGTCGCAGCTTTCCGGCGGCGAGCAGCAGCGCGTGGCTATTGCACGCGGTCTGGTCAACCGACCGCCGGTGATCCTGGCCGACGAGCCAACCGCGCCGCTCGACAGCGAACGCGCCCTGGCGGTCGTCCGCATCCTCAACGACATGGCGCACAAATTCGAGACCGCCATCATCGTCGTCACCCATGACGAGAAGATCATTCCCACCTTCAAACGCATCTATCACATCCGCGATGGCGTGACCCATGAAGAGGCCGGTGAAGGGCGGGGGTTTGAATGACCTTGCAAGTAAAGGAGCAGGCACCATGACGGACGACAGCATGAATCGATTCGAGCAGGAGCACATCAAGCGGTGGTGGGAAACCACACGCTACTACCTGTTTGCGGAGATGGAAAGTCTGCCGGGAGCCGCCGCCGAGGTCGAGGATGGATGGTCGCCTCCGCAAACGGACAGCCGCGGCGGCCGGAAAAAATTCATCGCCAGGGTGAGAGGCCGGCTCTTGCGCTCGATCGGGCACGTCGAACAAGACAATCCGCTGCGGGGACTGGAGAACGCATTCCAGCAGCAGATCGCGTTCATCGCCAGGCACCCCGATGTTCCTCGGCGCCTGCTGTCGTGGTTGGCACAGAACGACGATCGCGGTCTTCAGCGGCGCGTCCGGATGCTCATCGCCAATTATGTTGGCCGTTTGGCCCGGATTATCGCTCGCGCCAAACAACAGGGTCTGGTCAGGGCCGATGTGCGACCAAGCGCCGCGGCAATTTCCCTCGTCGGGGTCATCCAGGGACTGATGCTTAGAACCCCCGCTGCGCCGTGGTGGAGGGAGTGGTTTCTGCGGGAGGCGGCCGAGGTTTTCGCCCTGTACCGGGCGGGATTGGCTGTTTCTTCGGACTGAAAGCAGTCAGAAAGGTTATGGGGAAATGACTATGCGAGAACCCATGCAACAGAGCGGGTTTCTCATCCGGGCAATATCCCTGGCAGCGGTCGGCTTCGGCCTGCTGACCATCAGGGAAGGCAGCGCGATCCTGTTCGGCGGCGAAGCGGCGCGCGCTGCCGCCGGCAACTATGTGCCGTTCGTGCTCTGGTTCAACTTTCTGGCCGGCTTCGCCTACGTCATCGCGGGTGCCGGGCTGTGGCTGAGGTTCCGCTGGGCGGTGTGGCTGGCCATTGTTATCGCCGCAGCCACGACGTTGGCGTTTGCGGCATTCGGTGCGCACGTCTATGCCGGCGGCGCCTACGAAATGCGCACTGTGATTGCCATGAGCTTGCGAACGCTGGTGTGGGTGACGATCTCAGCCATTGCCTGGCGCGGACTGCTGCGCATGAAGCAGGGCGGTCACGATGGTGACATGCCATGAATGTACGCACGCGTAGCTTGCTGGCCAAAGCGTGCATCGCTACCGCGGTCTGGATCGGCCTGGCATTGTCTGCCAGCGTCTGTCCGTCTCTAGCCTTGTCCGCTGAGCCGCCGCAAGCGCATATCGAAGGCAGCGTCATCAACACCGTAGCAGGGACTGTACATGGAGATGCGGACCAGGTGAGCTGTGACGCGGAATCGAAATGGGGTCCCGATTTTTCAGATCATTGGGTGCTGTATCAACGTCTTGTAAAGCGGAGTGCGCCTGAATCATCCTCCAGACCGGACTTTTCCGGCCATTGGGTGCTCAACGTCAAGGCCAGCGATGACCCGCTGGAAAAGGCCAAGGAGGCCATGCAGACGTCGAGGCAGGTCATGGGGGGCGGCTCCGGTGGGATGGGCCGGGGTGGTGGTATGGGCGGCGGAAAGGGCCGTGGCGGCGGACGCCAGGGCCGGGGGGGTGGGTGGGGGGGGGGCGGCGGCCTGTCCTCCGGGGAACTGTCAGCACTGCTTTCCCCTGCGCAAGAACTGCATATCACCCATCAGGATCCGATGCTGCTGATCACCGACGAGTACGATCGACGGCAGCGCCTTTTCACCGACTTTCGCGGCGCCAGTGTTTCCGCCAACGGTGGGCTGCAGCAGCGGGTGGCCGTCGCGGGCTGGGAAGGCACCGTGTTGGTGGCCGAGACGACGATGCTGGGCAAGAAACTGGTCCAGGACTACCAGATCGATAGTGGGACGGGGCAGCTCGTGATCTCCTCCGTGGCCCAGGTTTCGGTGGCACCGCCAGTCTCGTACCGCCTCGTATACGACCGGCTCGTATACGACCCGCTCGGGCCCGAGGCCGAGGGCAAGCACGCAGGCCAGGAGCCCAGCGCGGCACAAGGAGAAACACGATGAATGTTCATTACCTGCAGCACGTGGCGTTCGAAGGGCTCGGAAGCATCGAGGACTGGGTTCGGCGCGGCGGGCACACGCTCGGCGCGACGCACTTCTACCGTGGCGATCCCCTGCCGGCTGTCGATGCGGTGGACCTGCTGGTGGTGATGGGCGGCCCCATGAACATCTACGAGGAGGCCGACTACCCGTGGCTGGTGGACGAGAAACGCTTCATCGAGCGGGCCATCACCGCAGGCCGGCGCGTGCTCGGCATCTGCCTCGGGGCGCAGCTTGTCGCCGATGTGCTGGGCGCAAGGGTATACGCCAATGCGGAAAAGGAAATCGGCTGGTTTCCGGTCGAAAAGACGGAATCCGCAGCCGCTTCCAGTCTATTCGCCGCATTCCCCGCGCAGCTTGACGTATTCCACTGGCACGGGGATACCTTCGACATCCCCGCAGGGGCGGTGCGCGTCGCGCGCAGCGCCGGCTGCGCGAACCAGGCCTTCGTTTACGACGAACGCATCGTCGGCCTGCAGTTCCATCTGGAGACGACGCCGGACAGCGCGCGGCAGATCATCGCTCACGGCGCCGGAGATCTCATTGACGGCCGCGACATCCAGACGCCGCAGGCGATGCTCGTGGACGGGCGTCGGTTCGGCACCATCAATCGCGTCATGCACGACTTGCTCGACCGGTTGGTGGCGGACAGCTCGGAACGGATCGTACCAGCGCGCGGCAAAACCGAATGATCCACGGCTTTCTCGGCGCGGCGCCTGAAGTCATGCGCGCGCCCCACTCCGAGAACCCGTTTGTCCCGCATAACCTGGGACAGACCGCACTGGCATTGGCGCTGGCGATGAATGTTTTTCTCTCACCAGCCTTGGCCCAAGCCGTCAATGAAGGCGCTGCCGGCACCGGGGATTGCGCAGCGGAAGAAACACTCAGACTACGCGGCGGCACGGCGAGGCTGGAAAACGACCTGTTCACCGGCACCGACCAGAACTACACGAATGGCGTGGCGTTCACCCTGGTTTCGCAAGACATCCCCGGCACGCTGCGGCCCGAGTGCCTCCCTGCGCCGATCCGGCTGCACGCGCAACTCATCCGGTTCGTGAACCCCGGATTCTGGGCTGGTGCCGACAATCCTGAAGCCATCCAAAACGTGGTGGTCAGGTTCGGCCAGTCCATGTATACGCCGGAGGATTACACCAGGACGGATCTGATCACCGATGACAGACCCTACGCCGGATTGCTCTATTTGGGGTTGGCGTGGAACCGGCGAAAACACGAACCCGAGTCGAATCGTGAAATGCTCGACACGCGCGAGATCACGCTCGGCGTGATCGGCCCCTGGTCGCTGGCGGAAGAATCGCAGAACCTGGTCCATGACGCGATCGGCGAACCCAAGTTCTTGGGCTGGGACAATCAGTTGGAAAACGAGCCGGCCTTTCAATTGGCCCTGGACCGCAAATTCAGGGAGTTTCGTGGGCCCGGGGCAATCATCCCGGGTTTCTCCGCCGATTCGATCCGTTCGCTAGGGCTCAGGATAGGCAATATCGAGACTTCCGCCACGTTGGGCGTCGAAGGTCGCATCGGCTGGAATCTGCCGAATGATTTCGGCAGCTATCCCATCCGGCCCGGCGCCGAGAACCGCCCGCCATCGGCCGCCTCCCTCCACGGCAAATCAAGCGATTCCGTCCCGGCCGCCAGTCGGCCACGTCCTGGTGTGCATCTCTTCGGAACATTGGAAGCCAAGGCTGTCGCCTATGACTTTTCCCTCGATGGAAACCTCTTTCAATCCAGCCACAGCGTGACCCGCCGTCCCTGGGTAGCCCAAGCGGCGGTCGGCATCAGCGCGCAGGGAATCGTGGCTGGGCATGGTGTCAGATTGGCCGTCATGCGTGTTTATCGCACGCGTGAGTTCGAGGAACAGGACGCCAATCAGGCTTACGGCTCCATCGCGCTGAGCGTCGAATTTTAGTGAGGCGCGGGGAGCGTTACACGCACTGAATATCCCTCAAAACACTGACCAACTATTTCAAGGAGATTTCCATGCAAAACCGACATCGATTCAAAGTTTATTTCGCAGCCACAGTTATCAGCTCGCTTTTTGCGAGCACCTGCTCGCAGGCTTGGGCCGTTGACGCCGACAAGGCCAAGCCGTTAGCGCTACGCAAGATCATGCAAGACCTGGGTGAGAACATGCGGGACGTTACGGATGGGATCTCCCGTGAGGATTGGGAGACGGTGGCAAAAATCGCACCGTTGATTGCTGATCACCCACAGCCTCCGCTGGTAGAAAAGATGCGCATCCTGAAGTTTGTCGGCGCCGATGCTGGAAAATTCAAGGGGCATGACGAGAAGACGCACCAGGCAGCGCGGGCACTGGAGCAGGCTGCCAACCGCAGGGATGGGCAAGCCGTTATTTCATCCTTCGCGACGCTGCAAAACAGCTGTCTGGCCTGCCATCAAAGTTTCCGCAAACCATTCGTGGAGCATTTCTATGGGCAACAATGAAGTGACGCGTAGTCTCGGCGTTCATCGCACGAAGACCGACTACAAACCCGTTCGCGCACTCATGGCATTGATCCTTGCCGGATTGCTGGCAGGCTGTGCCGCCGGACCGGATTTCAAACGGCCGGCGGCCCCTGACGCACCCGACTACACAGTGATGCCTTTGCCGGCGGAAACGGCATCCGCACCTATGGCATTGGGAGGTGCGCAGCGCTTTAACGCCGGTGCGAGCGTGGGCGCGCAGTGGTGGCGGAGCTTGGGTTCATCCAAGCTCGATGCGCTGATCGAGCAGGCCTTTCAGGCCAGTCCGACTCTGGCTTCCGCCAAGGCCACCTTGCGGCAGGCGCAGGAACTCTATTCGGCACAAGCGGGGTCAACACTGTACCCGCAGGTTGATGCCGGACTCGGCGCCCAGCGTCAACGCATCAATCCCAGCACCCTTGGGCAGGTGGGCGATGCGCGGGAATTCAGCCTGTACAACGCCAGCGTGGGCGTGCGCTACAACCTCGATCTCGCCGGCGGCAATCGCCGCGCGCTGGAGGCTCTGGCCGCCCGTGCGGATTACCGGCGCTACGAGTTAGAGGCCGCGCGCCTGAGCCTGGCGGGCAATATCGCCACCACAGCCATCGCGCGGGCCAGACTCGCCGCGCAAATCGAGGCCACGGCAGCCATCCTGAGCGCTCAGGAAGAACAACTGCACGTAGCCCGCGAGCGCGTGCGTCTTGGGCAGGCTGCACCGGATGAGGCACTGGCCCTGCAAACCCTGGTGGAGCAGACGCGCGCCGAACTGCCTACGCTGCGCAAGCAGATGCAGCAAACCGAGCATCTGCTCGCCGTGCTCTCCGGTCATGCTCCGGGCGCGGGCGGCATCCCGGATTTCACCTTGGCGGATTTCACCCTGCCGACCGAACTGCCGCTGGTCGTACCCTCTGAACTGGTACGCCGTCGTCCGGACATTCAAGCCTCCGAAGCCTTGTTGCACGCGGCCAATGCCGAATACGGCGTGGCTGTGGCCAGGCTCTACCCCCAGATCAACCTGAGCGCCAACCTCGGCAGCCAAGCCCTGACCACCGGCGCCCTGTTTGGCGGCAGCTCGGCGGTATGGAGCGTTGTAGGCCAGTTGACTCAGCCGCTATTCAACCCGGGGCTGCCGGCAGAAAAGCGCGCGGCACTCGCGGCCTTCGACGCCGCTGCCGCCAACTACCAGGGCGTCGTGCTGGAGGCGTTGCGCAATGTCGCCGATGCTCTGCGCGCGGTGGAAAACGATGCGCAGGTACTGGCCGCGCTCGCCGCCGCCGATGAGGCGGCGCAGGGCTCCCTGCGCTCGGTCGAGCGGCAGTACCAACTAGGCGCGTCCAGCTATGTGCAACTGCTCATCGCCCAGCAGCAAGCGCAGCAGACCCGTCTCGGCCTGGCTGCGGCTCAGGCGCAACGCCTCGTCGATAGCGCCGCTTTGTATCAGGCATTGGGTGGGGGCGACGTCAGTTGAAAACTTGTGAATGCGTCACCGTCGCCCGGCTTCCACAGCAAATGGATAAATTGATCGAGATCGAGACTGAACGCCTCCGCCTACGGCAGTGGCAACCAGCCGAACGTGAGCTTTTCGCCGCGCTCGACTCCGACCCAAGAGTCATGGGGTATTGGGTATTTCCCGTCTTTGCTCACACGTACTGAGCGCGACGCGATGACGCCGTCACACGCTACAAGAATGGGCCGACATGATTGACGCTTGGGTGGCGGGCAAGCCGCACACGCCTACGTTGCTGCCGCCATCCCTGAAAGTGCTCACGACGGAGGCACTGCTTTGACGGGACGGCGCTTGCGTTGGCGCACATCGGGCGAGGGAGCCCGCTTCAGTTGATCCGAGTTGGAAGCCTGCCGTCGCGCGGCTATCCAGGCCTCCACCTCGGCCAGATCCCACACCACGCAACGCGCCGTCAGATTGAAGCGGCGCGGAAATTCGCCGCGCTTCTCCATATCGTAGATCGTCGTGTCAGCCAGCGGCACCAGTTGACGCAACTCAGTGCGTCGAATGGTGCGTCTGAAGGGAAGAGTGCTCTGGAGCAATAGATGCGGTAACTTGTCGTCCTCGGGGCGGCAATCATCGTGAACTGTATGCTCGTGAACGGCTATTCGCTGTGATGGATTGTCATTCATGTTCGAGTCCAAGGTAAAAGGTAGCGACTGAAGCGTTACGATGTTTCAAGGACATATGCTGACTATCGAAGCCATGATCAACAACCTACTGCAGCGAAGCACGGCGTAAGACAGTGCGATTTGGTGGGTATGGTTGTTTTGAGCCCGGCCACCCAGCCTGAGCAGGCAAACGAAGCTGCCTCCAATCAAGTTGGAGTATTCTGGTCCGGGAAGTCCATATACGCAGAGTTATGGATGAACCATGATATGGCTGGTTGGGGTTTCACCCCTCACATTGAAGCCATGTCTTTCATAGAATGTTCTTGCCACGTCATTGATTTTGAAGACCTCCAATCCGACGCTCTTGGATTGCTCGCCAGCCGATGCGATAACAGACTCAAGCAGTTTCTTTCCAATACCTTTCCGCTGGTAACGTGGATGAACAACGATCATTCGTATGAATAGTTGGCCGTCTCGCTGCTCGACATGGGAATACCCGACCAGCTCGCCATCTTGCAATGCCAGCGTAACGCCATGAGGATCATAGTGGGTGGAAAAATCGGTTCGTTGCCACTGCTCATCCCAGCCCCAGATGTCAGAAATGAAACCACGCATGACCAAGCGATACAGTTGATAGATCGCTTCTCGGTCTTGTTCTTTGGCTTTACGGTAGGCGTAAGTCACGGTGATGATCGGTATGGCTGCTGAGGACAAACGGTACAGACAATGATGACGAAGGCCACTACTTTCCTGAACATGAGGATGCTCAAAGGTGCCAGACTCACGCATGCCTAAACGCTCCATAACTGCGCGAGATCTGCGGTTGCCGAGTGTGGTGAAGGACACAATTTCTCGTAAGCGGAGTAATTGAAACCCAACACGAAGAGCCTCTGACGCGGCTTCCGTCGCGAACCCTTTGCCCCAATGCTGAAACGCGAGACGCCACCCGACCTCTACGCAAGGAGAGAAGGGAAGTTCAGCGGATGGCGTATGTAGGCCGACAAACCCAATGAACTCTCGTGTGGCTTTGCATTCCGCTGCCCAGAAGCCCCACCCACGTTCTTCAATGAGTGACTGACAACGGTCAGCCATGGCGTCACTCTCTGCGCATGTGAGGAGGGAGGGAAAGAACTCCATCACTCTTGAATCTGAGTTGAGTGCGGCAAACGGCTCGCGGTCAGCAGGTAGCCATTGTCGTAAACGAAGACGCTGAGTTTCAATCTCAATCAGATCAGCCATTTGCTACGGAGCCAGATAGTGGTGACGCATAATCAAGCGTGAGGGCAGATCAAGCACATGTTAGGCATGGCCGTTCGAGTGCAGCAACGAAATGAACTCGGATAATGCGGGCGCGGTTTCATATTGCTCTCCTTGTGACGCGATCATCTCCCATGGTGCTTTTGATCCAACAAATAGATGAGCAGCAATTTCAAGTTGTTGTTGGCTGTCATCGAGCAGGCCGATTGGCACCCAAAAATAGGGAATGCCTCTGAGCGGATTTGGCACGGGAGCCCCGCACTTTGAACAAAAGTCGGATCGGAAGCCTGTGTTCTTAACCCAAGAAGAAATATGCTCCTGGCCAGAAAGCCACCGGAAATTCTCAGCGCTTACTATGGTTGCCGTGTTTGACGTGGAACCACCCTGCTTTCTGCAAAGAGAGCAGTGGCATCGGTAGAGCCTCGGTAATGTACCGACGATCTCAAATTCGACCTCTCCGCAAAGGCATTTGCCGCGCACGGTGTGCTCCTATTGTCTAACGAATGAAAAGGGGTTCCCCGTCCCGAGATTGCGACGGAAGCTGTGGTCGGCAACACGTGCCATGATGGTTTTCAGAACCACATCAAGACAACAAAAGGGGAGGCCCATGAGCATTATCTCGATAGAGATTGATCTCGCCAAGAATGTGTTTGCTGCATATTGAATAAATGAGGCCAGCAAATTCGGTGCTGGTCAGGCCAAGGTTCCGCGAGCTGACCTATTGCCGCTCATGGCGCAATTGCCTGCTTGATCGGCAAGGGGGGGGCTGTGGAGGTTCGCCATTTGCTACCTGTTGCACGATACGATATTTATAAACAGGTTAGGCGAGGAATCGGACGGTCAACGATCAAATTGGGCGTCATAATGGACTACAGCGAGCGACCGTCGAAGTGCTTCACGGGAAGCGACGACAACTCGATGCTATCAAGACAACAGGCGTTGACCACAACCATTGACCTACCCAAGAGAATCCCTTCGGCAAACGTGTGAACGCCACATTTTGGGCAGAAGCGATGTTTAATGGTTTCCTCACCGAATGTGTAGGTAGCTACGCTTTCCGCAGATGTGAGCAAGTGAAAACTTGCGGGTGAAACCCCCCACTGAAGCGCGCCCTTCTTTGAACAGATTGAGCAGTTGCACTCCGTAACCTGCGTAAGTTCGCCCTCGACCTCGAAGGCGACTTGGCCGCAATGGCAGTTACCTTTGTATTTCATTTGTGCGTTCCTTTTTGTAGCGAGCAACGGCAAAATTAGCAGCGTGGTTAGGCGCTTTCATTTTTTTAGCCACTCAATGACGTCTTCTGCATTTCGGTCTGGCGGGAACACCGGATAGAAGACCTTCTGAATGATGCCATCGACACTAATGATCGCGAGTCTCTTGATGAGTGACACACCGTCATATTCGAATGTAGGCAAATGCAATGCTTCGGTGAGCAGAAAGTTACTGTCATTGAGCAGTTCGAACGGAAGCCCCAGTCGCTGCTTTGCCTCTTTTTGCTCTTCCAAGCCTTGGGCGCTAACACCAAATACGCCGGCCGCGATCCGCATTAATTCAGTGTAGTGGTCTCGGAAGCCACAGTTTTGTGGCGTGCATCCACGCGCACCAGGAATTTCGTTCCACCCGATCATGGGTGGACTGTCGGGTCTCCCGGTCATAGGGTAGAAATAAATGACGGTTGTACCCCGCAAAGCACCGAGATCGACTGTCTGTCCGGACGTTGCCGGCAGGGATAGGGGCGGGAGGCGACTCCCCACCAAATGGTCGCATGCGCCATCATCGACCGGGATTGGAAGATTGTCTGGCAGCTTGAACAGGTCTTTCATCTGGGTCGCCTATCGAAGTAACCGGTGCTGCGCGGCTTTATCGCACAGCGTCCGTGTTGATTGCCGGGTTGGGCGCAGCAACCGAAAACCGCTGGACGCTCTGCCATCATATCCTAGGCTGTACGCGCCCCGATGATCGAGCCTGGCGGGTTTGAACTGGAACAGGTGGCGGGTTTCACTGGAATACGCAGTCAACGGTAGCAAAGGCTGAGGAGTCCGCAGCCAATTTGGCAAGAGCCGTCGATCAGCGCAGTTGGACGAAGCCGATCCCTGTACCATTTATTTTTACCCGTACGCTATGAGGCCCCTCAATTGTCGAACATCGCATCCGTGCTCAAGGAAGAAATAGCCCGACTCGTCCGCAGGCAGTTACGCGGCGAAACCGAAAACCTCAAGAAGGCATCGAGCCGCTACCGCTCTGATATCGCCGCTTTAAAGCGACGCATCGAGGCCTTGGAAAAGCAGATATCCCGCCTCGAAAAAGTGGCACCGAAGAAGGTCGCGCCCGCCGTCGACCAGAATGCCAAAACGAAACTGAGGTTCAAGCCGCAGGGTGTGCGCGCGCAGCGGACACGGCTCGAACTGTCGGCGAAGGAGATGGGCGCGCTGGTGGGCGTCTCGGCCCAGACCATCTACAACTGGGAAGCCGGCACGTCGCGCCCGAAGGCAGAGCAGCTCGCCGTCTTCGCGGCTGTCCGGAAGATGGGCAAGCGCGACGTCAAGGCACGGCTTGATCAGATGCAAGCGGATTAATGGACTAGCACACGCCGCACCCGCGATCCCTGTGTCGTACGAGAAACGCTACAAGCCGAAAATCTTGAAGGCCATCTTCGCCGACCGGACCATCTAAGAACTCCTTAAGTACGAAAATGGTGTCGCGAAAGGGTTCGGGTACCGTGGTCAGACCAGAGGATAGGCGCCGCCGTTAGCGCGAAGTTGGTCTAAATATCGCATATCAATTCTTAATCACTCGCTTATGACCGGCAGGGCGGTCTTGTCTACCACTCGCCGCAACACAAAGCTGGAATGCACACCGGTTACGCCGAGTATGCGAGTGATGCGGTTGAGCAGGAGCTCCTGAAAGGCGTCCATATCGCGCACTACGACCTTGAGCTGGTAGTCGGCCGATTGGCCGGTGATCAGGAGGCATTCCATAATTTCCGGAATATCCCTGATTCCGGCTTCGAAGCCGTCGAAGCGCTCGGGCGTGTGCTGGTCCATGGAAATGTGGATCAAGGCCATTAGGCTCAAACCAAGTGCCTTCGCATCGACCAGGGCGCGATAGCCGGCAATAACTCCCGCCTCTTCCAGCGTTCGCACTCGGCGCAGGCAGGGCGAGGGGGACAGGCCGATGCGGTCGGCAAGCTCCTGGTTGCTCAGGCGGCCGTCTTCCTGAAGCTGGCGGAGGATATGGCGGTCGTAACGATCGATGCCCATTCCAATCTGATAGCTGTGTTTTTTAATTTAGAGGCATAAATTGTAACAAAGTCGAAGTTTTATAGCAGAAGGTGCCAAATTATGGTCGATTAATAGCGTAATTCGCAAGCATTTGCTTATGCCGCTCGCCTACAATTTGCACATCGAACCCGTCGCCTATTGGAGGCCCGAATCATGTTGCAGAACCCAGCCCACAAGTACCGCGCGTTCCCCCCCGTCTTGCTCACCGACCGCCAATGGCCGAGTCGAACCCATACCCAGCCGCCGATCTGGATGAGCACCGATCTGCGCGATGGCAACCAGTCGCTGTTCGAGCCGATGAACTTCGAACGAAAGATGCGGATGTTCCGGATCTTGTGCGACACCGGCTTCAAGGAGATCGAGGTCGCCTTTCCATCCGCCTCGCAGATTGATTTCGACTTCGTTCGCGGGTTAATTGAGGGTGGCCATATTCCGGACGATGTCACCATCGAGGTCCTGACTCAGGCCCGCGAGCACCTCATACACCGCACCATGGAATCGCTGAGGGGCGCACGACGTGCCATCGTTCACGTCTACAACGCTACTTCGCAACCGTTCCGCGACATCGTTTTCGGCATGAGCAAGCAGCAGGTGGTCGACATGGCGGTGTCTTCGGTGCGCCTCGTCCGCGAATTGGCCGACGCCCAGCCGGAAACTGAATGGGTACTCGAATATAGCCCGGAGACCTTCACCGCCACCGAACTCGAATTTGCCAAGGAAATCTGCGACGCGGTCACCTATGAGTGGGGTGCGATGCCTCAGAACAAGGTCATCCTCAATCTACCCAGCACGGTGGAGATGGCGATGCCAAACGTCTACGCTGACCAGATCGAGTGGATGCACCGCCACCTCGCTCGGCGCGACAGCGTCGTGCTCAGCGTCCATCCACATAACGACCGTGGCACGGCAGTTGCGGCCGCCGAACTGGCCATGCTAGCCGGCGCGGATCGGGTCGAGGGCTGTCTGTTCGGCAATGGTGAGCGGACTGGCAACGTCGATATCGTCACCCTCGCGCTCAACCTCTACACCCAAGGCATCTCGCCGGGCCTCGATTTCTCAGACATCAACGCCGTGGCTCGCGCCGTGGAGCACTGCAACGGCCTGCCCATCCACCCACGTCACCCCTATGTTGGCGATCTGGTCTTCACTGCATTCTCGGGCTCGCACCAGGACGCGATCAAGAAGGGCTTCGCCGTGCAGCGGCCCGGCGCACCGTGGAACGTACCCTACCTTCCCATCGATCCAGCCGACCTCGGTCGCAGCTATGGTTCCGTGATCCGGGTAAACAGCCAGTCGGGCAAGGGCGGCGTCGCTTTTCTGCTGGAGACCGAATACGGCGTGGTCTTGCCGCGCCGCCTGCAGATCGAATTCTCCGCCGAGGTTCAGCGCTACACCGACCGGCATGGAGGCGAGATGAGCGCGGCGGATATCTGGGCGCTGTTTTCGCAGACCTATCTCGAAGCGGAGTGGTCGCTGCGCTATGTCGAACATCACCTGTTCGAACGGGGCGAGGCGCAAGGCATCCGCCTCAGTGTCGACCTGAACGGTATACCGCATTTGCTGACCGGCGAAGGCAACGGCCCAATTGACGCCGCCGTACATGCCTTGCGCGGCATCGGGGTCGACCTCAAGGTGCGCGGCTATGAGGAACGGGCTATGGCTAGCAGCGCCGAAGCCGGTGATGCGCGGGCCTGTGCCTTCGTCGAGGTCGCCCACTCCGGGGACCAACGCGAGTGTTTCGGCGTCGGCATCGACGCCAACATCGTCACTGCTTCGATCAAGGCCTTGGCCAGTGCGGCCGCACGGTTGCAGGCGAAGGCGCCTGGTGTCGTGGTCAGCCGGGCAGCCTGACAAGGCGTCCATGCAGGAGAGCTGCGACACGGAACAGAGCGTCGTTGGGTTGGCTTATCTCACCGGAACCGGACCTCCCCGGGGCTCGACCTCCGCCGACTGACTGGTCTGGCCTGTCACGCGCCTGGGCGGACGGCGGGCTCTCACCATGCCAGCTTTGCGCTAGCTGAGGGCGATCCGAAAGGCCCCCAATTAATCTAGTTTCCCGACGGTGCTTGCCATCGTCGATGACGGAAGCCCGTTGGCACGGACGGACAGGCGGCGGGTCAGGCGCGACCCGCGGGGAGCAGACACAGGTCGCCGAAGGTCTCGTTGAAACTTAGGTGCCAAGCACTGGTTTAGGCTGGGTCGCCGTTCTGCCTTTCGCCAGATATTTCTTGAATTCACGGTCGCGAACCATGAAGGCGTCAAGCATGTAGGGTATCAGTGCAACGCTGTCCACTGATTCGCCGTAAGTCTGGGCATGAAGCGCCGCGTAACGATCTAGCATTGCCTTCAGGTTGGTGGAAAGGGAAATCGTAAGCTTTATGGTTTCGGCTTTAGGCAGCGGCCCCAGCCGCAGCTTGCCGCTGGACTCATTCATTACAACCCTCCCTTCAGGAAAAACAGTGGCTGGTATGGTCGCAGGACCAGATCCTTGTTTACCATGACCCGTACCGGGAAACCGGGCCGGATAGTGAGTGTCGGCTGGATGCTCACGTTGCGTTTGGTGATCTCCTGGCCGACCTGGTTCACGGTGTCCTGCGCGCTCTGGCGAACGGCGACGGTGACGCTACCGGTACTGCCGCTGTTGTTGGGTGCTGCCAGCTCCGCACCGACGCCGAGCAGCGTGGACAACGCAGCACCGGCGAGGATGCGATCCCAATGCCAATTGACGTCATCCTCCAGCCCGGCATAACCAGCCGGGTCGATGCCGGGCAGACGGTCGAGCGAAATCGACGAGGTATCGGGCAGGATCAAGCGCGTCCACACCAGCAGTACCCGTCGCTGACCGAAGGCCACCTGGCTGTCGTAGCGGCCGATCAGTCGCGACCCCTGCGGAATCAGCAGAAAGCGACCCGTGGCCGTGTCGTAGACCGCCTCCGTCACATTGGCAATGACCTGTCCCGGCAAGTCGGAGTTGATGCCCGTCACCAGCGCCGCCGGAATGATGGTGCCAGCCATCACCTGGTAGGGCGATGTCGGCAATTGCAGGCTGGCCGGATTGCGGGCGGCGGTGTCGCCGCCATTCGTGAGGAACGCTTCCTTCTGATCCTGCCGGTTCTGCACAGCCGTTGGATCGGTTGGCTGTGTCGATGCAGTTGCTGTTGCCATCGGATTGAAGGCCTGATTGCCCGATGCCTGCTCGGGTTGGATTGCGGCTGCGGTGGTTGCCGGTGCCGCCTTTGTTGCACTGCTGCTGCGGAAAAATACCGACGAACGCGCCGCATCCTCGGCATCGCCCGGCTGAGCGATACGGCCGGGTTGTGCGGGGGTGTACGCGCCTGTGTTCCCGTGATTCTGCGCATGCACGATGGCCGGCCCCAAGTCGCCCGGCAATGGCTCACCCAACATCGGCACCACAGGCTTGGCCATTGGCACCACTTTGGTATAGTCTTTGGGCAACTGGTCGAGGCTATCGGCCCGTGAGACGCGATCCACGTTGTACAGCTCGGTGGCCGGGTTGCGCTCACGCTTGTGCGGCTGCAAGGACCAGAGTGTGGCGCCCAGTATGACGATGCCGAGCGCCCCTGCAAGCATGGCCAGCATGCGCCGATTGAGCCGCGTCACCGGACGCGGCGTAGCGCGCAGACCCAAGGTATCCGGATCGGCCTTATTTGTCCCAGTCGACGGCGATTGCGGCGTGGCGGGCGTGCTCATGCTCAATGCCTCCGCGCCGTGCTGGCCATGCCATCGGTGCGTTCAATGCGAACGACGGCGACCTTGTCCGCACCGAGCCGCAACTCGGCGGCACCGAACAGCCGATCCACCACGTAAAAGGGGGAGCGGAAGCGGTAGTTCACGAGCTGGCCATCGCCCTGCTGCCCGATCACGAATAGCGGCGGCAGCTCGCCCTGCGCGATGCCAGCAGGGAACTGGATATAGACGCGCTCGCCGTCATCGAACGCGCGCAGCGGTTTCCACGGTGGGCTGTCACCGGAGATCGCGTAGCGGAACTTGATTTGCTCCAGCGACAAGCCCGAGTCTACCGGTGCTGCCGCCTGAGCCTGCTGCGCCTGCTTCTGCAAGGCCAGCATGCGGTCCTTCGGGTAGTCCCACGATGCCGATGCCATCCACGCATGCGGCGTCGAAGAGAGTTCGAGCAGGTAGGTGCGACGGTTGGTGGTGATGACCAGATTGGTCTTCAGGCCGACACGCGTGGGCTTCACGAGTATGTTCACGCGCAGACCGGCACCCGCGCCGCTGGTCGTGTCACCGACGATCCAGCGCACCGTGTCGCCGGCCGAAACGGTCACCAGTTCCTCGCCCTGCTGCAAGGTGATGACCGTGACGCGACCGGGACTGGTGTAGATCTGATACAGCGCGCCATCGCTGTAGGGCCAGACCTGGATCGCGTTGACGTAACCGTCGAGACTGGGGGGGACGCGCGCCTCGGCGTTGGCGCGCGCCACACTGGCCTTCTCGTCGGGCGGTTCGGCGATGGGCTTGTCCTCGGGCGTATTGCCCAAAGGCTTCAACTGCCCGGGTAACGGCAGAGGTTTGGGTACTTCGACCACCTCGATGGGCTTGGGCGGCTCCGGCAGCGCGTGCGCCGCGATGGGGTCGTCCAGCGTGATGTCCGGCGGCGGTTTGCCGTGCGTGGCGCAGCCGGTGAGAGTTGCCAGGGTGGCACTCAGGATCAGTGGCAATAGGGAATGACGGATTGGGGTTTTCATGGATGTGGGGTTCCTTCGGTTGCGTCGTATTCACGGCTCCAGGACAGGCCGTTGACATAAATGCCCAGCGGGTTCTTGCGCAGCTGCGCTTCGGTGCGCGGCGGTTGCAGCACGATGGACAGCACAGCCGTCCAGCGCTCGGTGCCAGAGAGCGAACCATTCACATAGGTGCGCTCGATCCAGCGCACCTGGAACGACGACGGGCTGGCGCGCACCACGCTGGTGATCTCCACTGCTGTCGAGGCCTGTCCTACGCGCGCGAACGGATCGTTGCTGCGTGCATAGTCGTTCAGCGTGGCCGCGCCTGTATCCGTGGTGTAGGTGTAGGCTTCGAGCCAGTTCTGCCGCACCACGATGGGGTCGATCGACAGCGAGCGCACGTCGGTGAGGAAGCGCGCCAGGTGGTAGGCGATCTGCGCGTCGTTCGGCTTGTACGGCGTGGCCGCTTCGCCGACTGCACGCACCTGACCGCCGGTGGCCACTTCGACCACATAGGGCGTGACGATGGACTGCGCCGAACGCCACACCAGCCCGCCCGCCATCAGCAAGGCGAGCGACAGGCAGCCGAAGGCCATCAGCCGCCAGTTTTTCGCCTGCACGCGCGCACTGCCGATGCGCTGGTCCCAAACCTGCGCGGCGGCCTGATAGGGGGTGACGGGCTCGGGCGTGTCCGAGTAGCGCACCTGCGGTCGTTTGAATCGCATGGACTGATCTCCGTTAGAGTTGATCTTCAAGGGTTCGAATCGTCGCGCAGGCTCGGGCTGGCGCCGCCGCCGCCGTGATCGCCTGAGCGCAGGGTGTGTGCCGCCGTGGTGGCTGCATGGCTCACTTGCTGTTTGCGCCGCATTCGGCTGGCCCAGGCAGGCTCTGCCGCAGGGGGGCTGGCTGCGGCCGTATCGGCCGATTCGATAGCACTGTCTGCCGCCGCAGGCGCAGCGGCCTCCGCGACGAAGTTCGCCACGCGGTCCTTGACCGCTTTTGCACCGGCTGCGACGCGCTGGCCGACCGCACCAGCACCGCTCCTGGCCACATTGGCGAGGCCAGCCCCTGCGGCACGAACACCACCCGACCCGGAAGCCGCAGCACCCGTCTGGTAGGCAGACTTCGCGCCGCTGGCCATCGCGCTGCTTGCACGTCCGGCCGATGCCGCTCCGCCGATGGCGGCGCGTGTCGCACCCGGCACCATGCGTGCACCGGCCGCTACCGCCGCACCCCCGGTGGCAATAGCCGCACCCCCGGCCACCGCCAGACCCGCCGCACCCAGCGCCGTGCCGGCCGCCGCACCGGCGCCGAGCTGCGGTGCGCCTGAAACAAGACCCGTCGCAATCCCCGGCCCGAAGATCCCGAGTCCCAGCATCGCCAGCGAAGCGAGCATGATGGTCAGCGCCAGGTCGATCGAGGGCGCGGTGCCGGGCGGTGTCTGAAACTGTGCAAACAGTCCGGTGCCGATGCCGACGATCACCGCCAGCACCAGTACCTTGATGCCAGACGACAAGATCGGA
>JAJZRT010000461.1:642-4340 GCA_021802595.1 Pseudomonadota bacterium | reverse complement strand
TGCCGCTCTTCAGGCACGGGGATTAATCCTCACCTCCCCTTTCTTGTGCGGATAGAGGCCGACCTTGTCAGCGTAGAATTCCCGTATCGGCACCATGTCCGCTTCGATGTTTCCCGTGGGCTTGAGCACCGGACCGATCCCCAGCATTTTCCGCGCGTAGTCGACATAGCCCAGGGCGATCGGAATACCGGCCCGAAGCGCAAGATAGTAGAAGCCGCTTCTCCAGTGCTCGGTGCGACTGCGGGTGCCCTCGGGCGTGATGACGACAACCAGTTCCCGGCTTGCATGGATCTGTTCCGCCATCTGGTCTATGAAATTGCTCGGCGCCCGGCGGTTGACCGGTATGCCCCCCAGCCACCGCATGAATCCGCCGAACGGCCATCGAAACAGGCTGTCCTTCCCTATCCAATGGAAGCGGATGTCCAGCGCCCACCTGGCCAGCAGCGCGAGCACGAAATCCCAGTTGGAGGTGTGCGGGGCACCGATCAGGACGTATTTTGGGATAGCGGGTCCGGCTCCTTCAACCCGCCAGCCCATGACACGCAGCACCACCCGCGCCAGGCGCTGGGCAAAACGGCCAGATCCGGGCTCACGGGCGCCGGAGATCATGAATGCTTGGACAACCGGATGGGTCTGCAAGAAAATCGCAACGGGCAGGTTCCTTGGGCCGGGCTGTACATCGAATTGTGCCTCGACTGAAGACCAGGCACCACTGCCGGTCACGATGCCGCAGGCCGGAAAACCGGTGGACTCGCGCGGACGTGATGTCTGAATCAGTCCATGCGCGCAAGACTTTCCTTGACGGATTTCAGCTCCTGCCCGATCTCGAGGGCAAATTTCGCATTACAGAATTCAAGGAGCGGTATTGCGCTCGCTGCAAGCTGCAGCGCGTATGGCTCAAGCTGTCCGATTTCATTACGCGCAAGCAACTGCAGGGCCTCGTCGAGACCCGGCTGCTCGATGACCGCTTCCTCTATCCGGTGAACATCCGAATCGTCGCCCACACAGCTGCGGTCTCCGGCGGACGCGGCCGTCTTCAGGCGCTTGTAGGCGAGACCATGCAGCTCCTCCAAGGAAC
This sequence comes from Pseudomonadota bacterium, assembly GCA_021802595.1. The sequence continues at coordinate 3,262 of JAJZRT010000461.1, read as the reverse complement.
CATCCGGATCATGGCCCGAAGAGACCAGGCCGAGACTGACAGTCACGGCCGCATCTATTCCATCGTGCCTGAATGGCTGCGAGGAAACTGCCGCGCGCAGCCGCTCGCACAGCATCGCTGCCTCCAACCGACCGATAGACAGGGTCATGACGGAAAATTCCGAACTCCCGGTGCGCGAGATCAGGTCTCCCTTGCGTGTCTTCGCCCGCAGCAGATCGGCGATCCAGATCAGCACGTGGTCCGCATACTCGTCTCCGTGCCGGGCACGCAGCGAGATGAAATCATCGACGCTCAGGCGCAGAACCGAAACCGGATTCCCGGCCGCAAGCGCCGCGGCCAGAACCTCCCGACCGCGTTCGAGGAAGCGACGGCGGTTATCAAGGCGGGTCAGGCTGTCGATATGGGATTGATCGCCAAGCGATGCAGCTGTTGCCGCTACGTCGCTGCCTTCCTGATCAGACTGGGCCAGATTTCGGACACAGGCCAGCAGCTGTACTGAATCGATCGGCTTGGTGATAAAGTCGTTCGCTCCGCAGGCATAGGCGCGCTCACGGGTGATATCGTCCTCCGCACCGGTGATGACGACTACCGGTACCCCGCTGATGCGCGATTCGTCGGCTGCACGAATTCGGCAAATCAGCGAGTACCCGTCAAGCTTTGGCATCATCACGTCGCTGATGACGACCTGAATGCGGTTATCGTGTCGCAATTTCTCCCAGCCGGACTCACCGTCCTCCGACTCGACGAGATCGAACTCCTGACTGAGAACGCGCTGAACAGCCACACGCATAAGGCGTGAGTCGTCCACCACCAGGACCCGCGTCTTTTCCGCCTCTCTTTCGCCCGTCTGCATAGTTTTCTTCCGCGAAACTTCGCCGCCGGCGTCTGTCCATCCGGCATACTGCCAGCGCCCTGACCACCGCAAACCGGCGTCGGCCCTTCACAAGAACTAGCATAAAGTGTGCCAAATGCCCGGATTTTGACGCCAGCTGGGTACCGGTCTGACGGAACTGAAACGCCGAAAAGGCCATTCACCGGGCCGGCGCAATCGCACCCCGGTCGCTGACGGCACTCCTTGCAATAGCGAGCCGGTACCGCCCGCCTGTTTCCCTGCCGTTGTCTGCAACCCAGGTCACGGTCATGTGCTCGCAGGCATGATTGCGAGAACCAGCGCTACAGGCATCGGAATAGAGCGCGCGGACCGTGCTTCACCCGGGCATATATCGCGGACATGCCAGCGCGCTCTGTCTGCCCGGGTTGCGCCTATTCCTCTGCACCCTGCGGTCGAGGTGGCGCGAAGGACTCACGGCCCTGACGCAATGCGTCGTCCGGCCCGCATGGCATGGGGATTGCATGTAACATTACTGAAAATCTCCATGAAGCGGCCGTAGTGAATAAAACAGGCGGCCATGACATTACAGCAGTTTTTGCCTTCCGGTTCGGCACCGAACCCGCTGCGGGCTGCGCTTTGGCAGTCCGAATGCAGCCGGCTGCGGTGATACCCATGCCGGAAGAGAATGTGCCAAGGACATGAAACAGCTGCTCAGCCTGACGATCGTGATCGAACCGGACCGCCGACGTCTTGCGCGGTTTGCAATCGATGCCGTGCAGGCCGCTGGCGGCAATGTCTTCGCGGCGGCGGTCTCGCTGGACGCGATCCTGAACGATCTGCGCGGAGCAGGAACTGGCGCGATCGAACCGTCACATGCCGAGTTGTCGGTCGATGACGACCGCATGTATCTCTCGTGGAACGGACACCGAAAGCTCCTGAGTCCCCTTCCGGAAAGACTGTCCGACGCGCAATTGACCACGCTTAGCGAGCAATTTCGCCGTGCCGGAGAATCGACCGACCCGGAGCTTCTGCGCCGGCGCAACGAGGAGATCAGCGCGGAACTGGAACGCGCCAAGGCGCGCGCGGCAACCGAGATGGCCGGGCTCGAAGCGGCACTCGACAGGAAGAAAGCCGAACTTCGCGAATCGATACGCGTGGCCGAAACGGACAGCCTCACCGGACTGATGAACCGCGGCGCCTATGATGCCCGGCTGCACGAGGCGGTAGCGCGCTGCCAGCGGCAACACGAGAAGCTGTGCCTGATCCTTCTCGATCTGGACAAGTTCAAGGAAATCAACGACACCCATGGCCACCAATTCGGAGACGAATATCTAAAGCGCATGGCCGCTGCCATGCGCGCATCCGTACGCGATAACGTCGACCTTCCCTGCCGTACGGGCGGAGACGAATTCGCCATCATCCTGTTCGCCGACATGGCGATCGCGCGGCAGGCGGCGCAACGGATAATCGAAAAGATGGAAGGCCGCACCAGCATCGGCATCGCCGGGCTGCACAACCGGGACGACGCCACATCGTTTGTGGCCCGCGCCGATGCCGCCCTTTACGAGGCAAAGCGTCAGGGGCGCGGCCGCTACGTGGATTTCGATTCAATGGCGCCTCAAACAATCCGGGGGAACGCTTGAACGATGCTCATATGGCCGCGACACCGGTCCGCATGCTCGTGGAGCAGAGCGTAAAAAGTGAGAGCGGACAGGTACTCCTACGCTCCAAGCTGCGTGCCGTATCCCGCCGCATGGGATTCTCCCAAATCGCGCGCGACTGCATGGA
>JAJZRT010000461.1:0-632 GCA_021802595.1 Pseudomonadota bacterium | reverse complement strand
GGATTACGGTCCGGGCATTCCCGACCTGGAACGCGCGCTGCGCGACGGCTTCACGACAGCCAATACGCTCGGAAAGGGTCTGGGCGCCATACATCGGCTCGCGCACGAAAGTGCAATCTACTCGGTGCCGCACGCGAATGCCGCAGAGCTGCCGTGGCATGGAACGGCAATCTGGGCGCGTTTCAACACCATTGAATCCACGCCCGTACAGTCGCCGATGCCGCAATACGGTATCTGCCTGCGTGCCTACCAGGACAGCCTGTTCAACGGCGACGCGCTTGCCGTGACCACCAACCGTGCACAGACGCGATGGCTGCACGTGGATGGCCTCGGTCACGGGCAGGAAGCCGCCGAGGCAGTGCGGGGCGCCGAGACCATCCTGCGCGAAAACGCGCCTCTGGGCACGCTGATGAAGTCTCTCGATCAGCGGCTCAGTGGCTCGCGCGGGGCTGTGGGTCTGCTGTGCGAGGTTGATCATGCACAGAACACGCTGGCCTTCACAGGCATCGGAGACGTCAGCGCCTATCTGATCTGCAACGGAGAGCGGCGCAGTATCGCGTTTCCGCCGGGCATTCTGGGCCACGACCATAGAAACCCGCACGTCGAATCGCTGCAGTTTCCGCCGCAGGCCC
>JAJZRT010000460.1 GCA_021802595.1 Pseudomonadota bacterium | reverse complement strand
GGCATGCGCATCAAGAGCACCAAGGACGGCGCCACCAAGGACATCGCGCTCACCGGCATCTTCATCGCCATCGGCCACAAGCCCAACACCGCCATCTTCGAAGGCCAGATCGAGCTGGAAGGCGGCTACATCGTGACGAAGGGCGGCAACAAGGGCAACGCCACCGCCACCAACATCGAAGGCGTGTTCGCCGCCGGCGACGTGCAGGACCACATCTACCGCCAGGCCGTCACCAGCGCCGGCACCGGCTGCATGGCCGCGCTCGACGCCGAACGCTACCTGGACGCGCTCGGCAAGACCAAGTGACCTGAGCCATGAAGCGCAGCCGCAGCGCGCTCGCGCCCGCCTCGTTCGAGGCGCTGGCGCGCGTGCGCCGCACGCTGCGCGAGCAGGCTGCGGCGCCCGCCACGCCGCGCCAGGCGCCGCATAAACCGAAGCCCCAGCCGGACGGCGCCATGCTGTTCCGCCGCGCCGTCGCCGACGCCGTTCCCCTGCCCCCCTCCAACCGCGCCGACCTCGCGCGCCCGCGCCCCAGGCCCGTCGCCCATCAACGCCGGGCCGACGAGCTGCAGGTCCTGGTCGACGCCCTCGCCGATCCGTGGGACTGGGATGCGGCCGTCTCCACCGGCGAAGAGTTGTTCTTCGCGCGTCCCGGCGTGCCTACCGCCGCAGTCCGGAAACTGCGGCGCGGCGGTTGGGTCATCAAGGGCGAACTCGACCTGCACGGCCACACCGGCGACGAAGCGCGCGTGGCGCTGGCCGCTTTCCTCAACCGCTGCATGGTCGAGGATCGCCGTTGCGTGCGCATCATCCACGGCAAGGGCCATGGCTCGAAAAACCGCCTGCCCGTGCTGAAGAACAAGGTGCGCCACTGGCTGATGCAGCGCGAGGACGTCCTCGCATTCTGCCAGGCGCGCACCGTCGACGGCGGCGCCGGCGCCGTCATCGTCCTGTTGAAATCCTCTACTCGTTAAAGAAAGACAAGCCATGAGCGAACCTGTCATCAAGGACTTCGAACTGCCGTCCACCGGCAACATCACTTTCAAGCTGTCCGACCATCGCGGCAAGAACGTCGTCGTCTACTTCTACCCCAAGGACAACACGTCCGGCTGCACGCTCGAAGGCCAGGAGTTCCGCGATCTGTTCAAGGATTTCGCCAAGGCCAACACGATCGTCGTCGGCGTCTCGCGCGACAGCCTCAAATCGCACGAAGGTTTCAAGGCTGCGCACGGCTTTCCATTCGAGTTGCTGTCCGACAAGGATGAAACCGCGTGCGAACTGTTCGGCGTGATGAAGCTGAAGAACATGTACGGCAAGCAGGTCCGCGGCATCGAGCGCAGCACCTTCGTGTTCGACAAGGACGGCAAGCTGGTAAAGAGCTGGCGCGGGCTGAAGGCGCCGGGGCACGCGGCCGAGGTGCTGGCGTTCGTGCAGGCAATTTGAGCACCATGGTTTCTTAGCTGCGGTAGCTTTGCTTAGGGAAGCGCTGAACAAGTTGATTCCGCTCATGGTTCGACAAGCTCACCACGAACGGAATCAACAACTTGCCGTTCGTCCTGAGCTTGTCGAAGGACTTGTTCAGCGCTTGCTTAGTGCGGCGGAATCATTAGAGAAGAAGTTGCCGGAGGACAGTCGCATCAGGAAATGGCTTGGTAAACCGGCCCGCTGGAAAAACCCGCACTGGCTCAGGGGCAGAATAGATATGGTTATCACACTTCTGATTGTTATTGCGTTAATCGGAATAACGATCACGTATTCCTGAACTGTGCTGGGGGTCGGGCGGGATAGCGTACGCATCACAGGTACTCAACACGCGCTGTCATCGCCACACTGGTTTTGACTTTCTTCCCCTTACAGCCCCGCCGAAGATCGAGCGTGTCGGGTGGATCAGCGGAAAAGGTGTCCGAGCCCCGCTCACAAAAATCAAATCAGCCCAGCAAAAGCGGGGCGAGTTCTTTGCCGCCCACCCGGCGCGCTTGATCTTCGGGGTTTCGGGGATGTCGGGGTCGCCTTCTTTTGGTTCCTTTTCTTGGCGAGACAAGAAAAGGAACTAGCTGCCGGGCTACCCCGGCCAACGGTCAGTAGTCCTGCGAAATCCTCAACTACAACAACCAGCCCTTCGACAGCTCAGGGCGAACGGTGCGTAGGCCAATACGCTTCGACAGCACCCGCAGGTACGCCGGCGGGCGCCCCCCTCCATAGACTCGGGCGAACGGTGGTGAGTCATACGTCGCTGCCCGGCGCAGCCGCCCTGAACAAGGCCAGCGCCCGGACACGCTGAACCGCATGCTCGACGATGGGCGCCGGATAGGTCCGGCCGACGATCACACCGGTCCGCGCCTGTTCGGCGGCCGGCAACGTCCATGGTGCGTGGATGAATTTCGCCGGGACGCTGGCGAGTTCGGGCAGGTAACGCCGGATGAACGTGCCCTCGGCGTCGAATCTTTCGGACTGCGTCACCGGGTTGAAGATGCGGAACCAGGGCTGGGCGTCGCAGCCGACCGAGGCCGCCCACTGCCAGCCGCCGCTGTTGGCGGCGAGGTCGTAGTCGATCAGCCGGTCGGCAAAATAGCGTTCGCCCCGCCGCCAGTCAACCAGCAGGTCCTTGGTCAGGAACGAGGCAGCCACCATGCGCAGGCGGTTGTGCATGTAGCCGGTCTGGTTGAGCTGGCGCATCGCGGCGTCGACCAGCGGATAGCCGGTACGCGCCTCGCACCAGGCTTCGAAATGGCCGGGGGGATTCGGCCAGGGCAATGCGTCGTACTGGCGCTTGAAGGCGTGGCCGCCGGCGACATCCGGGCGGTGCCACAGGATCTGGTGATAGAAATCGCGCCAGATCAGTTCGCCCAGCCAGGTCTGTGCGCCGCGCCCGCCCTGCTGCCAGGCCGCGGCGGCGAGCTGGCGGATGGACACCGTGCCGAAGCGCAGGTGCACCGACAGATACGACGGGCCCTTCTGCACGGGAAAGTCCCGGGCGTCCTGATAGCGGTCGATGCGGCCCAGGAAATCCGCCAGCAGTTGCGCACCGCCCGACATGCCGGTCGGCAGCCTGAGCTCGCGCAGGTTGGTGGACGCAAATCCCAGATCGCGCAGGCCCGGGATGGCGCTCGATCGGGCGGCCAACCGGTCGGCGCGGGCATCGACCGGGTAGGCTTGCAGGTAGAACGGCGTCAGCTTTTTCAGCCAGGCATTCTTGTAGGGCGTAAAGACGCTGAAAGGCGTTCCGCCGGAGGTAAGCACTTCATCACGTTCAAAGATGACCGCATCCTTGCCGTGATGGACGGCCTTGCCACGGGCATGCAAGGCGGCCTCGACGGCGGCGTCACGCGCCAGGGCGGCGGGGTCGTCGTCGTGGTTGAAGAACACGGCGTCGGCCTGGAGCTCTCCCGCCAGCTGCACGATCTCGACGCGCGCGACGCCATGCCGGATGATGAGCCCCCCGCCCCGGGCCTGCAGCGACCGCTGCAACTCGGTCACGCTGGCGTGGATGAACTCGACCCGCCGGTCGGCCGGACCGGGAAGCCGGTCCAGGATGTCGCGGTCGAAAATGAAGACGCAGACCACCTCCCGGGCGCATTTGAGCGCATGGCAGAGCGCAGCGTGATCGAAATCCCGCAGATCGCGGCGAAACCACACCAGGGCACGGGCATATTCAGGCATGGGTCGAGTTGGTCGCTATAGTGAGAAGGCAAGCGCAAAAATGTGGTGCCTGCCTGATTTGAGGCAGATTACAATGGGAGCGCAATCATGGATACCGTCAATCTCACCCACAATTTCCTGATCGCCATGCCGGGCATGGTCGACCCCAATTTCAACGGCACCCTGACCTATATCTGCGACCACAGCGACCAGGGCGCGCTGGGGGTGGTGGTCAACCGCCCGATCGATCTCGACCTGTCGACGCTGTTCGAGCAGATCGGGCTGTCGCTGCCGGAACGCCTGCATCACAACACCGTGTATTTCGGCGGCCCGGTGCAGACCGAGCGCGGATTCGTGCTGCACACGCCGCCGCTCACCTTCAGTTCCACCCTCACCGTCAACGACGCGGTCAGCCTGACCACGTCGAAGGATGTGCTGGAAGCGGTGAGCCAGGGCGCGGGACCGGAAAAATTCATGGTTTCGCTGGGTTATGCCGGCTGGTCGGCCGGCCAGCTCGAAGACGAGATCAAGCAGAACGCCTGGCTGTCGGTGGCCGCCGACCCGCAGGTGATTTTCGACCTGGCGCCCGAAGAACGCCTGCCCGCCGCCATGAAGCTGCTGGGCATCGACTTCGCCAGCCTGTCCGAAGAAGCCGGACACGCTTGAACCCGGAATCGACCCATGGCACGGTGCTGGCCTTCGAC
>JAJZRT010000459.1 GCA_021802595.1 Pseudomonadota bacterium | reverse complement strand
CCAGCGCCATCGCCAGCGTCTACGTGCCGCCGGACGCCACCGGCGTGCTGCCCGGCTTCGTCAAGACCTTCCCCGGCATCACCATCCTCGCGCTCGACAAGCTCATCGCCAACATCGAGGCCGTGTTCGCGCAGATCATCGGCGCGATTCAATTGCTGCTGGGATTCCTGCTTGCCGCCGGCATGGCGGTCGTCGTCGCCACGCTGCTAGCCAGCCTGGATGCGCGCCAGCAGGAAGCGGTACTGCTGCGCACCCTGGGCGCCCAGCGCGCCTATCTGGCCCAAAGCCTGTGGAGCGAATTCCTCGCGCTGGGATTGCTCGCCGGCCTGCTCGCCAGCGCCTGCGCCGAAATCGCCATGGCATTGATCGCCGAACGCCTGTTCGAACTGCCGTTCCGGCTGCATCCCTGGCTGTGGCTCGCGCTGCCGCTGGCGGGTGCGCTGCTCGTCGGCACGAGCGGCTGGCTCACCACCCGGCACATCACCCGCGTGCCGCCCATGCAGTCGATCCGGGCATTGAACTGAGCGCGGACCGCGCCCATGCCAACAACCGGGTCAGCGATGCAGCCGTCCCGCCGCTGGCTGCAGATCCGCACCCAGCGCCTCGCGTTCGTCGAACACGAAACAGTCGCCGCGGTAGTGCGCGCCGCCCACCTCCTCGAAATACTTGAGGATGCCGCCTTCGAGCTGGTACACCCGCTCGATGCCGATGGCCTGCATGTGGATGGCGGCCTTCTCGCAGCGGATGCCGCCGGTGCAGAACGACACCACGGTCTTGCCGGCATAGTCGGCCAGGCGTTCGGCCAGGCGCGGGGGAAATTCGCTGAAGATGCCGATGTCGTAATCGACCGCGTTCTCGAAGGTGCCGGCCGCCACTTCGTAGTCGTTGCGGGTATCCAGCATGACCACCGGGCGGCCTTCATCGTCCATGCCGCGATCCAGCCACCGCTTCAGCACGGCGGCAGCCACCGACGGCGCACGGCCGGCTTCCGGACGGATCAGCGGGTGTTTCATGGTGATGATCTCCTTCTTCAGCCGCACCCGCATCCTTTTGAACGGCGGCTCGGCCGACAGGCTTTCCTTGGGCGCGAGATCGGCGAAGCGCGGATCGGCGCGCAGATGGGCGACGATGGCGTCGATCGCCGCGCGCATACCGGCGAGGAAGACGTTGATGCCCTCGGGGGCGAGCAGGATCGTGCCTTTCAGATCCAGTCCCAGACAGCGCGCGGCAAGGCTGGCCTTGAGCGCCTCGCGATCGGTGAGGGTAATGAACTTGTAGCAGGAGATATTGACAACGGACACGGTAAAACCCTTTCAGCAAGCCGGCATTATCCCGGAAACCCGTCCCCGGCAGGAACACCGGGCAGTTCTGCCCTGCCTGGGGTTTTGATACCCTTCGCTCTTCTCCCGCCCCTTTCCGACCATGAACGAGAACCTGCAAACGCTGCCGCACGCCCAACAGACCGCGGTCGACCTCGCCATCCAGTCCGGACCCCGGCTGCTGGTGGCACTGCTGATCCTCGCGGCGGGCTATTACGTCGGGCGCTGGATCGGTCGGCTTGCCGACTCGATGCTGGCAAAGCTCGGGCTCGACGAAACCCTGCGCCTGCCTGGTGCTGCATGAAGCACGCCAGCCCCGCACCCAAGGCCGCCTACGCCGATCCGCTTGCCGAGGTGCTGCGCCCCGGCCAGTCGATCGAGTTGCTGAAGGAACTGCACATCCTGACGCGCGACGGCAAGCTCAACCAGGACAGCCGCCGCAAGCTGAAGCAGGTCTACCATCTGTGCAACTTCGTCGAGCCGCTGCTGAACGACGTGCTGGGCCGGCAGGACACGCTGACGCTGGCCGATCACGGCGCTGGCAAGTCGTACCTCGGTTTCATCCTCTACGACCTGTTCCTGAAAGAGCGCCCCGGTGCGCACATCTTCGGCATCGAGACACGCGACGAACTGGTGGAAAAATCGCGCGAGCTGGCGGACCGGCTCGGCTTTGCGCGCATGTCTTTCCTCAATGCAACGGTGGCCGAATCGATCACCACCGGGTCCCTGCCCCCGCGCATCGACATCGTCACGGCGCTGCACGCCTGCAACACCGCCACCGACGACGCCATCCGCTTCGCGCTGGCCAAACAGGCGCGCCACATCGTGCTGGTGCCCTGTTGCCAGGCCGAGGTCGCGGCCGTACTGCGCAAGCACAAGAACGAATCGTTCGGCAAAACTCCGCTGTCGGAAATCTGGCGCCATCCGATCCACACCCGCGAATTCGGCAGCCAGCTCACCAACGTGCTGCGCTGCCTGCAGCTGGAATCGCACGGCTACCAGGTCACCGTCACCGAGCTGGTCGGCTGGGAGCATTCGCTGAAGAACGAGCTCATCATCGCCACCCTCAGCGGTACGCCGCGCCGCAACGCGCGCGAACGCCTGCAGCAGATCCTGCAGGCGCTGAACCTGCAGGAACTCGAAGCCCGTTTCCTGGGCGCCCCGTAATCCGCAGAAAATCCTATGCTGCAAGAGGCATTGTTTTTTGCGAACCGGATCATGCGCCTGCTCACTTCGCCGTTCCACTTCACGCTGATCGCGCTGCTTGCCGTGCTGGCGGGCTGCGCCACGCCGCGATACCAGACGACCATCCGCCTGGTTCCGCCGGTCGATGCGCAGGGCCGGGCCTGCGTGCAGCGATGCGAAACCGGGAAAACGGCCTGCCAGAGCGATTGCCAGACCCGCTACCAGGCCTGCGTGAAAGCGCTCGATCCGCAGGTGGAAGCGCGCTACGCCGACGCGTTGAAGCGCTACGAACTCGAACTGAAGCAGTATGCGGCGGCGTTGCGGCAGTATGACCTGCAGATGCGCCTCGACTGGATGAGCCGTTACCCCTTCCAGCCCTACTGGTGGGATCCGTGGCCGGGGCCCTATTTCCCGCCCCCCTATCGCGAGCCGGTCATGCCGACGCGGGAAGGCGTGCGCGCGCAGCTAGAGAAATCGACGTGCAAGGCCGACTGCGGCTGCCTGCCCGCCTATGACGGCTGTTTCGTCGGTTGCGGCGGCCAGCGCGTGAGTGAAACAGTGTGCATCGAGAACTGCCCGCCCGCGAAATGAGGCTCAGGCGGCTGATTGCAGGGGCAGCAGCTTCACCGGCACGCTCTGCGATTCGGTATTGATCCAGATTTCACCGTCCTGCACGATGCATTGCAGGCGCATGCTGCGTTCGGCCAGGGCCGCCAGCGCCTGGCTGGTCGCGGCAGACAGCTGCAGCACGGTCAGGTTGGCAAAGCGCGTGAGCTTGCCGGCGATCTGCTTCCACCATACCTCGCAACTGCTGCTGTAACACAGCACCACGACCTGGTCGGCGCGGCTGCTGGCGCGACGGATGCGCGCCTCGTCGGGCTGGCCGAGGTCGATCCACAGGGTGATCTCGCCCGCCAGGTTCTTCGCCCATACGTCCGGCTCGTCGACGTCGAACAAGCCCCGGGTGAAGGCGATGCCGTCCTGCGCATAGAGCGCATAGGCCAGCACCCGCACCATCATGCGTTCGTCGGTTTCGGAAGGGTGGCGCGCGATAGTCAGCGCGTGGTCGGCATAGACGTGCCGATCCATGTCGGCAATCTGCAGGTCGGCCTTGTGGATGGTGGCTTTGAGCGCCATGGTTTCACTCGGGGGGCATGAATACCCAAAGGGCATGAATGAAAAAACCCCGGCGAACCGGGGTTTTTCACATCAGGTCGGAAGGATTACGACACGATCTGGATGTTCGAGGCTTGCTTGCCCTTGGGGCCAGTGGTCACTTCGAAGCTGACGCGCTGGTTTTCCTGCAGGGACTTGAAGCCGCTGGCGTTGATTGCGGAGAAATGTGCAAAGAGGTCTTCGCCGCCGTTATCCGGGGTGATGAAGCCAAAACCCTTTGCATCGTTGAACCACTTAACAGTACCCGTTTCCATCTTGTTTCCTATCTATCTAAAAAATGAGCGACATGCTCCATCAATCGAATTTCAAGGAAAAAGGCTTACCAGAGGTACCGCAATTTAAAGCTTGAATCCAACAGACGGCGTATAGATAACACAGAAGGCCCGGATATCCAAGTTTTTTCATCTCCGGTTCGGCAGGCACCGCACGAGCGGCGGCGGCGCGCCGGGTACCCGCTCCTTCCGCTCACGGGTTTGTTGCCGCACGACTATCAAGAACCGGCGCCTCATGGCCGACTATATTGACTGAAGCAGAAAGTGTGAAAGGGGATGCGATGTTCACCCTGGCAATTCATCCAGCAGGGGCCGGCGCCAGATACGGCATCGGTCTGATCGTGCTTCTCTGCGCCGGTTTCCTTCCTGCCCGGGCGGCGCCGCCTGCCCC
>JAJZRT010000458.1 GCA_021802595.1 Pseudomonadota bacterium | reverse complement strand
AATAGCGTTCATAGGAATTCGAAAGGGTAGCCGTTTCCACAGATGATAATCATTCTTAATTGCGAAAGCGACTTTTTATTTTATGTTACAAAAATGCGGGGCGAGCGATCGAGGCCTATCGGCAGCCGAATTTCATCGGCAAGGCCGGCGCTGGGCAAAGCCCGCTAGCCACAGTTCGGTCCCAGCGCTCGCCGCGCGCGCAGCGTATCTATTTCTGCGGGCGTGAGCGCGAGCCATTGCTGCAGCACCTCGGAGGTGTGTTGGCCCAGGGTCGGCGGCGCGTTGCGGTAGGTCACCGGCGAACCGGACAGGCGGATCGGGTTGGCCACCAGCGGCACGCTGCCGGCGGTCTCGTGCGGCAACTCGATGCGCAGGCCGCGGGCCTGCACTTGTGGATCGGCAAACACTTCGTCGAGCCGGTTGATCGGGCCGCACGGAACGCCGGCGTCCTCAAGCGCGGCGACCCATTCGCGCGTAGTACGCAGCACGGTCGCCTGACGCAGCAACGGCACGAGCACCGCGCGGTTGGCAACGCGCTGGGGATTGGTGGCGAAGCGCTCGTCTTTCGCCCATTCCGCATGATCCGCCACAGCGCAGAACTTGGCGAACTGGCCATCGTTGCCGATCGCGAGAATCATGTCGCCGTCGGCCGTAGGGAAATCCTGATACGGCACGATGTTCGGATGGGCATTGCCCATACGGCGCGGCACCACGCCGCCGGCGAGAAAATTGGAGGCTTGGTTGGCCAGACAGGCGATCTGTACGTCCAACAGCGCCAGATCGATATGCTGGCCGCGGCCCGACTTTTCGCGCTCGGCCAGGGCGGCTTGCACGGCAATCGTCGCATACAGGCCGGTCATGATGTCGGTGAGCGCGACGCCCACCTTTTGCGGACCGGCGCCTTCTTCGCCTTCGGCGCGGCCGGTCACGCTCATCAGCCCGCCCATGCCCTGAATCAGGAAATCGTAGCCCGGGCGCGACGCATAGGGACCCGTCTGACCAAATCCGGTGATCGAGCAGTAGACCAGGCGGGGATTGAGAACCGACAGGCGCTCGTAGTCCAGGCCGTAATGCTTGAGCCCATCCAGTTTGAAATTTTCCAGCAGCACGTCGGCCTGCTGGGCCAATTGGCGGATCAGCGCCTGGCCTTCGGGCAGGGCCATGTCGATGGTGATCGAGCGCTTGTTGCGATTGGCGCAGAGAAAATAGGCGGCCTCGCCGGTGTCGCGACCCGACGCGTCCTTCAAGTACGGGGGACCCCAGGAGCGCGTATCGTCACCGGCACCCGGACGTTCGACCTTGACCACATCGGCGCCCAGGTCAGCCAACATCTGGCCCGCCCAGGGTCCAGCCAGAACGCGCGAAAGATCCAGTACGCGCAAACCGGCCAGCGGCGCAGGGCGATTCCCGGTTGCGTTCATCGCGTCAGTTTGCGCCGGCCGCAAGGTCGGCGAACACGCGTTCAAGGATCAATGCATACACGTCGTGGGTGCTCCAAAAGGAGTTGATGGTCTCAGCGCCGCCCGTCTTTCCGCGCCGAACTGACGCGCGACCAGTACTTTCCTGTAGCGTTACCCAGGAAATCGATCGGCGGACTGCCACGGAGTAGCCAGCGTTCTATCGCGGAAATATTGACATACCATATATTCAATTAGATGGGATTGTACCCGTTTGTCTTCGGTTCACGGTCACTGCGCTCGATTGCGCTCAGGCAAATCGGGTCATTTCGTCTCCAGCGTCGAGGGCGAAGAACACGAGGATGTTTCATCTGGCTCATCCAGAAATATGGTCAATAACTGCCCTCCGTGCCATCATCAGCCAAACCCGTCACGGCAATAATCAGCGACTGTGGAGTAGCTCATAACGCCTTTTAGCGGCCGGCAAGACTACCGTGCTGTTCGCGTAGATGGGTCTTTTGCACTTTGCCGGTGCCGCCGACCGGCAGCGCATCGAGGAAGATGACGTCGTCGGGGACCCACCACGTGGCCACGCGCTCGGCCAGAAAAGCAAGAATCTCGTCGCGCTCCAGTGTCTGCCCCGGTTTGCGCACAATGAACAGCAGCGGACGCTCATCCCACTTCGGGTGCTTGACGCCGATCACTGCCGCCATTGCGACTGCTGGATGCCCCATCGCAGCACTTTCCAAATCGATGGAGCTGATCCATTCGCCGCCGGACTTGATGATATCTTTGATGCGATCCCTGATTTGAATGGTGCCCTCGGCATCAATGGTGGCAATGTCTCCGGTCGGGAACCAGCCATCCACCAGCGGTGACCGGGTCTCCTTGAAGTAGCTCTCCACTATCCATTGTCCACGAACCATCAACTCGCCCTGTGACTGTCCATCTCTGGGCAAGATCTTGCCATAGGCATCGACCACCTTGATCTCGATGCCGAACAGGCTTTTGCCTTGCTTGGCCAACAGTGCGTGACGCGCGGCAGCGGGCAATTCGGCGTGTTTGGGACCGAGCGTGCCGATGGTGGCGACTGCGGTGGTTTCGGTCATGCCCCAGCCGTGACGCACTTCGACACCGTACTTGTCGGCAAACTTGGCGATCAGTGCCTCGGGCATTGCCGCACCCCCGACGCAAGTGCGACGCATCGTCGAGAAATGCAAACCGTGCTGCTCGACATGCTGCATTAGCGCGAACCAGATGGTCGGAACGCCCGCACTGACGGTGACACATTCGGATTCTATCAATTCATATAAATTGGCGCCATCGAGCTTTGGTCCGGGCAACACCAGCCGTGCGCCGGCCAGAGGCGCGGCATAAGGAATGCACCAGGCATTGACATGAAACATCGGGACCACCGGCAGTATCGTATCCATAGGCGACAGTGACAGAACGCTTGGCAGGCAGCCAGACAATGCGTTCAGGACAATCGACCGATGGGAGTACAAGGTGCCCTTGGGATTTCCCGTGGTACCCGACGTGTAGCAGAGCGCCGCACCGATACGCTCGTCGAATTCAGGCCAGTCGAACGCCTCGCTATGTGGTCCGATCAGTTCTTCGTAACAGAGCACCCCCGGTACGCCGGACAATTCCGGAAGTTGCTCGGCCTCGCCAAGGCAGACCCAGTGCTTGACCTTGGGACAATGCGTAGCGATGCCCTGCACCAGCGGCGCGAAGCTGCTGTCGAACAACACCACGGTATCCTCCGCGTGGTTGATGATATAGATCAGTTGCTGCGGCGCCAGGCGCGGGTTACAGGTGTGCATCACCATGCCGCTGCCCGAAACGGCGTAGTACGCCTCCATGTGCCGGTGATTGTTCCACGCTATCGAAGCCACCGCGCTGCCGGCCTTCAATCCGAGCTGGGGCAACGCGTTTGCCAGCTTGCGTGCGCGCGCCGCGCATCTGGCGTAGGTGGTGCGATGCAGCGGACCGTGTGTCTCGCGCGACACGATCTCCACCTCGCCGAACTGTGCGGCGGCATGTTCGATAATCGCCGACAAAAGCAGCGGGCGCTCCATCATTTGGCCGGGTTGAAGCATGGTCTGACTCTCCTGCTTAGATGGATGGAATGGGTGGACCGACGTTGATGTTAAGCGCCAGGCAAGTACCCCGATAGTGTCTGGCTGAGATGGCCTCTTCGTCCGCCTTTCTCAGTTTGTGGCAGTACCGCCGCGTCGGAGGCAGGCGGTCATGGCGCACCGCGCGGCCCTGTCCACACTGATCGAGTTGTGGCAACCACCGAATGCCGGACTTCATCGATGGCGACGGCGGCGCAACGCCCTGCCCTTCCTACTTATGGCTGCTCCACCGGTCTGGGTTTGATTCTGTGCATGTTTGACCACTCGGCTGCCGCGGCAGGGCGGGATCTTGCCATGTTGCCGTCAGACTTGCACGCCGAGACCCGCGAGAGTGCGTGCCGCCTCCTGGCGGCGCAGTTGAACCGCGCCGTCGCAATCCTGGTTCGAAAGGTGATAGAGAATGCGCTCGACAGCCTCCGCCTCCGTCTCAGCATCGTTTCTCAGGCCGCCATGGATCGTCTTGCGGCAATGCGCGCATTCCGGCGTGCACGGTTCGGCCGTGAGTCGATCGATGCAAATATCAGGTGATGTGACCAGAATGTGCCGCAAATGACTGGCCGCCTCGCCGTACTTGATGGCGTCATGGAACAAACTGGCTTCATACATTGCGAGGCCCTTCCCAAGAAGGAAAAACTACTCTGAATGAGCGATTCAGCGCGGGGAGACATTCTCGGTCCACAGTGCAATTACATCTTTCGTGCTATTCAATTGTTTCCTGCGGTCCTGTTTTGGGCAATAATGCAAATGCACTAGTGATCATGGCTAGTCGCTACAACAAATAAAAAGCAGGGGGGATATGCCAAACAAAGTCGCAGCGGAAAAAC
>JAJZRT010000457.1 GCA_021802595.1 Pseudomonadota bacterium | reverse complement strand
CGGCGGTCGAAAAGCACAAGGCCAAGGGCGGCAGCATCGTGGTGCTCGATGCCAAGACCGGCGAGATTCTCGCGCTGGCGAACCAGCCGGTTTTCAATCCCAACAACCGCCAGAATTACAAGCCGGACCTGATGCGCAACCGCGCGGTGATCGATACCTTCGAGCCGGGTTCCACCGTCAAGCCCTTCGTGGCGGCGGCGGTGCTGGAACGGGGGATCTTCCGCCCCGACAGCGTGATCGAGACACCCGACAATTTCCGGGTCGGGCCGAAGCTGGTGCGTGACGAGCATCACCACGACCACCTGACGGTGAGCCAGATCATCCAGATATCGAGCAACATCGGCGCCGCGAAGATGGCGCTGACGCTGACCCCGCAGCAGCACTGGGAGGCGCTGCACCGTGCCGGCTTCGGCCAGTTGCCCGGTTCGGGTTTCCCGGGCGAAACCGCCGGGCGGTTGCGCGATCCATCGACCTGGAAGCCGGTCGAGCAGGCCACCATGGCCTACGGCTACGGCCTGTCGGTCAGCCTGTTGCAGCTGGCCCGAGCCTACATGGCGTTCGCCAACGACGGCGAGGTCATGCCGCTGTCCTTTCTCAAGCGCGAGCCGCAGGAAATCGTCGGCGAGCGCGTGTTCTCGCCGACCGTGGCGCGGGAAGTGCGGGCAATGATGGAAACGGTGACGCAGGAAGGCGGCACCGGGACGCTCACGCGGGTGCCGGGCTATCGCGTCGCCGGCAAGACCGGCACCGCGCACAAGCTGATCAACGGCCACTATTCTCCGGACCGCTATCTGGCTTCCTTCGTGGGCATGGCGCCGGCGTCGAATCCGCGCCTCATCATCGGGGTCGCGATCGACGAGCCGTCCGATGGCGTGTATTACGGCGGCAGTGTGGCCGGGCCGGTGTTTGCGCAGGTGATGGCCGCCAGCCTGCGCATGCTCGGCCTGCCGCCCGATGCGCCGGAAACCGAAACGAAGATGACCGAGAACGCCTCGCCATCCAAGGGGGGCGCGTGATGACGAAGGCCGGTTCGTCCCGCATCGCCGTGCCAGACGCCTCCCCGGGCATCCGCGAGTCGGTCCCGCACATACTGGAACGGCTCGGCATTGCGCCCTGCGAGCTCGTCAGCGACAGCCGCAGGGCCATGCCCGGCACCGTGTTTGCGGCCTATCCCGGCGAGACGCGCGACGGGCGGGACTTCATCGCGCAGGCGGTGGCGCAGCGTGTCGACGGCGTGCTGTGGGAGGCGGATCACTATCAATGGGACCCGGCGCTTGCCGTTCCCAACGCCGGCGTGAGCGGACTCAAGACCCGCATCGGTGAAATCGCCGCCCATGTCTATGGCGAACCTTCGCGCGCGTTGCACATGGTCGGCGTCACCGGCACCAACGGCAAGACCTCGGTGGCTCACTGGGTGGCACAGGCCTTCTCGCAGTTGGGGCGCAAGGCTGCCGTCATCGGTACCGTCGGCAACGGCTTTCCGCCTGCCAGGAACAAACCCGGGGCGCTGACGCCTGCGCTCAATACCACGCCGGACGCCATCGAGTTGCAGCAGCGCCTGGCGTATTACCGGCAGCAGGGTGCAGTCGCCTGCGCGATGGAGGTGTCTTCGCATGGCCTCGCGCAGGGACGCGTCAACGGGACCCGGTTCAATATTGCGGTGCTGACCAATCTGTCGCGCGACCATCTCGATTACCACGGCAGCATGGAAAACTATGCCGATGCCAAGGCCCGGCTATTCAGCTGGCCGGGGCTGGAGTGGGCAGTGGTCAACGTCGACGATGATTTCGGGCGGCGGCTGGAGGGTGAAACCCGACCCGCGCGTGTCGCCGGCTATGGGTTTCAGCGGGGTGCGGCGGTGGGAGAATCGCTGCGCCTGTCGCAGGCGGGCCTGCATCTGCGTGTCCGCACCGACTGGGGCAATGCCGAGCTCGATGCGCCGTTGCTGGGGCGCTTCAATGCCGCCAACCTGCTCGCCGTGCTCACCACCTTGCTGGTCTCGGGGGTGACGCTGGAAGATGCCTGCCAGGCGCTCGCACACATCACGCCGCCGCCGGGACGGATGCAGACGCTGGGCGGCGATGCCCACCCGCTGGTCGTGGTGGACTACGCGCATACGCCGGATGCGCTGGAAAAAGTGCTCGCCACCCTGCGTGAAATCATCAGCGGCGGGCGCCTGATCTGCGTCTTCGGCTGCGGCGGCAACCGCGACAAGGGCAAGCGTCCGCTGATGGGACGGGCCGTCGCCAACGGCGCGGACGATGTCTGGATCACCAGCGACAACCCGCGCAACGAGGACCCGCATCACATCATCGACGACATTCTCGCGGGCGTCGGCGGCGCCAGGCCGGACAAGCAGGCGCACGTCGAACCGGACCGCGCACGCGCGATTTTCGAAGCCATCGGCGGCGCCCGTCAGGGGGATGTGGTGCTGATCGCAGGCAAGGGCCACGAGGACTATCAGGAGATAGCCGGTGAGCGGCTGCCTTTTTCCGATGTGGCGGTAGCGAAGAAGGCACTGGAGGCATGGGCATGAATGCGCCGATGATGCGCCTGTCCGAAGCGGCCGCCATGCTGGGCGTCCCTTTTTCCGGCACCGACGCCGACGTGGTGCGGGTCTCCACCGACAGCCGCACGATCCGTCCGGGCGATCTCTTCATCGCGCTGCGCGGCGCAAAGTTCGATGGCGGCACATTTGCAGCGCAGGCCTTGCAGCAGGGCGCAGCCGGTGTGGTGCTCGATCACACCCAGGCCCCCGACATCGCAGCAGCCCTCCGTGTCGACGATACCCGCCTTGCGCTGGGCAGGCTGGCCGCCGCCTGGCGTCAGCGTTTCGCGATTCCGGTGGTTGCCATCACCGGCAGCAACGGCAAGACCACGGTGAAGGAAATGCTGGCGGCGATCCTGCGGGTGGAAGCCGGATCGGATGCTGCCGTGCTCCATACCGAAGGCAACCTCAACAACGACATCGGCCTGCCGCTGATGCTGCTGCGTCTGCGCGAGATGCACCAGTACGCCGTGCTGGAAATGGGCATGAACCACGCGGGCGAAATCGACTATCTGACCCGCCTGGCCAGACCCGATGTGGCGGTGGTCAACAATGCGCTGACCGCACACATCGGCTTTCTTGGCTCGGTCGAAAACATCGCCCGCGCCAAGGGCGAAATCTTCAACGGGCTGTCGGATGCCGGCATCGCGGTATTCAACGCCGATGACCGGCATGCCGGGCTGTGGCGCGAGGCCAATGTACGGCACTGTGTGATCGACTTCGGCCTCCGGCAGCCCGCGGCAGTGCACGGACATTGCCAGCCCGGCCAATTTGGCTCGGCGCTCACGCTCACGCTGCCCAATGCGACCCTCGATATCGCCCTGCAGGTGCCGGGCGAGCACAACGCGATGAATGCCCTCGCGGCGGCGGCGGCGGCCTTCGCGCTCGACGTCAGCCACCGCAGCATCGTCGCCGGCCTGTCCGGCTTCAGCGGCGTCAAGGGCCGCCTGCAGAGGAAGGCTGCGCTGCACGGCAGCACCTTCATCGACGACACCTACAACGCCAACCCCGATTCGGTGAAGGCCGCGCTGGCGGTGCTGGCGCAGCAGGCCGGCAAGAAGGTGCTGGTGCTGGGCGACATGGGCGAACTGGGCAGCGACGCCGCGGCGATGCATGCGCAGATCGGCGTGGCGGCGCGTGTGGCGGGGGTGGACAGGCTGCTGGCGCTGGGCGAGCTGACGAAGGAAACCGTCGCGGCCTTCGGCGCCGGCGCGATGCATTTCGAACGTATCCAGGAATTGCTTGCCGAACTCGAGAACGCACTTGCGCCCGACACCACCGTGCTGGTGAAAGGCTCGCGCTTCATGCAGATGGAGCGCGTGGTGCAAAGCTTTCTGGATGCACCCGCTGGCCAGACGGCCGGGGGACAGGGACACTGACATGCTGCTTTGGTTATTTCAACATCTGGGCCAGGACGTACGCGCCTTCTATGTCTTCAACTACCTGACGCTGCGCGCCGTGCTGGCAACGCTGACCGCGCTGACGATTTCCTTCATCGTCGGTCCGGCCGTGATCCGCAAGCTCACGGCGCTGAAGATCGGCCAGTCGGTGCGCAGCGACGGCCCGCAGAGCCATCTGGTCAAGGCCGGCACGCCGACCATGGGCGGCGCGCTGATTCTGGTGTCGGTCGCCGTGACCACTCTCTTGTGGGCCGACCTGTCCAACGACTATGTCTGGATTGCGTTGGCCACCCTCCTCGGCACCGGCATCATCGGCTGGGTCGACGACTGGCGCAAGGTGGTGGAGAAGAACTCGCGCGGCCTGCCCTCGCGCTGGAAATATTTCTGGCAGTCGGTGATCGGCTTCGCGGTC
>JAJZRT010000456.1 GCA_021802595.1 Pseudomonadota bacterium | reverse complement strand
CCAGCAGCGCCAGCGTGGGCCCCTCGGCTGCCGCGGCGGCCAGCTCGCGCAGGTAGTAGCCCTCGCCGCAACCGGCATCGAGGCAGTTGATCGTGACGCCGGCAGGTAGATCGGCCAGCACGGCCCGGCTCACCGCTGCGGCAACCGGCTGGTAGAGACCTGCTGTCAGAAACCGCCGCCGTGCCGCGACCATCTCCTTGCTGTCGCCCGGATCGCGCGAGCGCTTGTGCTGCACCGGCAGCAGGTTGGTGTAGCCCTGGCTGGCGATGTCGAAATGGTGACCGGATTCGCAGCGCCAGGCGGCGCCGCTGGAGTGCAAGGGCAGGCCGTCCAGCGGGCAGGCCAGCGCCTGGAAGGGGGTGATGCTCATTGCTTTCCGGTGGCGGTCTGGCAGATCGGGGCTTCCAGCATCAATTGCCGCCGCATCAGCCCCCCGGCCGGCCGAGGCGGAAGCGCGCCACGGCCTTGAGCGCCTCGATGCCCTGCCGCAGGGCGCGATCCAGCATGTTCTGCATGGGTCCACGGAAACAGCGAACAATCAGGCCCTCGAACGATTCCCAGCGTCCGTCCGGTCCATACGATTCTGCGGGGCCGCTCGATTTCATCGAGCCGGGAGACGATCTTCGACCCGCCGGCGCCCCAGACAAACGATGTCCCCGGTCTGAAGTCGCCCCGCAACCCGAGTTTCGAGACGCTCTTGTTCCAGCTCGGGCAGTTCGGCAGATCGCACAGCACGTCCCGGACGATGTCCACCGGTGCTGCCACGATGGACTCGGCCATGCCGACGGCCGGCGCCCTGTCATTGATTTTCATGGGCTTCGTTCCAGGTGCCCTCGACCGGGGTTGGGCTCTGCAGGGCGGCCCGCAGCGCCTGCTCCTGCACCGGGTAGGCCAGCACCGCATGGATGGGAAACAGCGCCAGCAGCTTGCCGATATGGTCTGCCTCGCGCGGATGCATGAACACGATCACCTTAGCCTGCGGCGCAAAGCGTTGCAGCGTCCGGATCGTGACGTCGAGGTTGGAGACGTTCGCCCCCGCGTAGTTGTTGCCCCAGCCGTAGACGAATTCACCGACGAAGAAATCGGGCGGCTGCTTCTGCAGGGCGCGGTGAAGATTGCGGGCGGAATCGAAACGTTCCGTGGCAATGCCGAGCTCCCGGTACAGGGCGGTGAAATCGGGCGGGAAGGGGGATTCGATCAGGGAATAGAGGGTTTTCATGGTGCTGCCGCTTGCATCGACAGACTATTGTACTGACAGCACCAGGAGGAGGGTAAATCAAGGCCGCGTCTGCGGCAGGCGGGCTGCGCCCGCCCTACTTCCGCGTGACGGCGACCTGCAGGTATTCGCTTGGCACCACCAGCGAGTGCGGGCCGCCGACGTTGCGGCGTTCGAGCAGGGGGCCGATGTCCCGGGTGAGGCTGGCCTGCCGTTCGGCGTCGGGCGCCGCATACGTCTTGCAGGTCGGCCTGTAGAAATTGCGTAACACCCTCGATCCAGTGCGCCGGCGACCGGTAGCGAAAACTGAAGCTGCGCCGTTCAACCTCGATGTCAGTCGCGGGCCGAACAGCTCGACGATGCACGGCTCGGTACCCCGGCGCACCGGCGACTGCAATCCGGCCGGCGGCGGAACGTAGGAGGCGATCAGCCGGAACAGCTCGCCGATGAAGCCCCGCGCTGCACGAGCGCTTCGTGCAATACCTCGGCTACCCGCCGATGCGCTACCTCGCCAGCTGGATGCTCAGGGAATCGAACCGCACCGTCGCGCTCGACGTCGGTTACGACTCGGAAGCCGCCTTCTCGCGCGCCTTCAAGCGCATGGTGGGCATGTCCCGGCGGCGTGGTGGAAAGCGCAGACCGGTCGGTAGGCGGTGAGGGGGAGCAGATTTCTGGAAGGCGACAAGGATTTGAGCCCGGACCTTTCATGCGTGAAAATGAACCGCAGCCTCCCATCCGAGTCTGACGGGGAACACACGCAGATGAGCCGATATGCCGGATCCACATCCCGCCCTCGTCGCGCCGCATCCCTGGTCGATCGAGCAGATTGCGTTCGACCACATCGCGCATGAACGGATCGCCAGCGAAGAGACGTGGTTCTACGTGCTCGCGGCTGCGTCGTTTGTGGAGAGTCTGGCTGATTTGTATACACACAATCTGCTGGCCTACATGGAGGGCGACTCCGAAGCCAGCCTATGGCTGCGTGAGCGATGGGAACCGGAGGAGCTGCAGCACGGACGCGCGCTGCGACGCTATGTGGAGACGGTGTGGCCCGCATTCGACTGGAAGACGGCGTTTGACGGGTTCTGTACGGACTACCGTCCCTATTGCAGGGCGGAACTGCTGGAGCCTACGCGCGTGCTGGAGATGGTTGCACGCTGTGTCGTGGAAACCGGTACCTCGGGCCTGTATGGTCTGTTGCAGCAGGCCAGTCCGGAGCCGGTGCTTGCCACGCTGGTGGGGCATATCCGTAACGACGAGGTGGGGCACTACAAGTATTTCTATCATGCCTTCCTGCGTTATCGCGAACTGGAACGTCCATCACGCTGGCAAGTGGCCCGCGTCATCCGGCAGCGGCTCGGGGAGATCGGTCAGGAGGACGCCTACCTGGCCTTGAAAAATGCCCATGCGGTGCGTAACCCCGGACAGACATTCAGCCCCCGGGACTTTCAGCGCTTTCAGCACGTGGCAGGGCACTGGGCATGCACCCACTATCCTTACGAGATGACGGTCAAAATGCTGCTCAAGCCGCTGCGCCTGCCGGGCCTGGTAAACCGCATGGCGCTGCCGCTGCTGGTGCGTTATGCGCGGCGCGTGGTGGCGCCGTAACCGGGTGGGCAGTGATAGGTGAGGTGTCGCCTGATGCGAAGGAGGGAGCGGGTGAGGTGGAGGAGTAAAACACAATCGGACATGTTCAGTGCGCTGATTGGCGGCATTGCAGCGCAAGTGCTCCTTGCGCGGTGGCATGACAGGCAACTCGGGCACAGGCGGCCTCGTGATTCGGCAACCTGACTCAAGCGTTGAGCGTTCGCTTCCTGGCAGCGCGCCGACATCGCCAGAAAACCGGAACCTGAAGCCGGCGTTATAACCCCGGCGCGCCGCCCCTCACCCTCACCACCGTCCCCTCGCGCCGCGCATCGGCCGCGCCTCGATGCGCGCCGTTCGCGGCATCGACGTACACCGCCTGCACCGACCCGATCGTCGCGCTGCATCCATCCGTTCCTGCTTCGCCCAACTCCGTGTGGCCGAGGCGGCGCAGGGCATCCTGTGCGGCAATGCTGAAGCGCGGCTGCATGAAGGCTTGACCGCCTTCGCAGCTGATCTTGCCGGATGCGTCGGTGACGGAGAGGCGCGGGGCGTCGATGGCCTGCTGCATCGTCATGCCGTGGTCGATGAGATCGAGCGTGACATTGAGCACCGAGTTGATGATGGTGGCGCCGCCCGGCGAGCCGTAGGCCGCGACGGGCTGGCCGTCTTTCAGCAGCAGCACGGGGGCCATGCTGGAGCGCGGCCGCTTGCCGGGTGCGACGTCGTTGGCGCCGGGCTTGCCTGCGGCATCGGCGCCGGGCAGGAAGTTGAAATCGGTCAGCTCGTTGTTGAGCAGGAAACCGTAGCCGGGCACGGTGATGCCCGAGCCCCAGGTGTATTCGATGGTGGTGGTGACGCTCACCATGTTGCCCCAGCGGTCGACGATGGCGAAATGGGTGGTGTGGAGGCTTTCGTCCCGTGTGCGCATGGGTTTCGGCCGCACGACGGCGGCGTCCCAGGGCGAGAGATCGCCGGCCTGCGGCGTGTCCATGCGGCGATCCGCGTTGATCAGCGCCGCGCGCGCCGCCAGATACTCGGGATTCAGCAGGGCGCGTTGCGGCACTGGAGCGGCATCGTCGTCGCCGATCCACACGGCGCGGTCGGCAAAGGCCAGACGCATCGCCTCGGTCATCACGTGCAGCGTCTTCGTGCTGCCGAAGCCGTAGCCCTGCGCCGCGTCGCCGAGCGGGAAGCGCTCGAGCAGCTTGAGGATTTCCAGCAGCGTGAGGCCGCCGGATGAAGGCGGCGGCATGGCGGCAAGGGTCCAGCCGCGATAGTGGCCGATCAGTGGTTGACGGATCACCACCCGATACTGCGCCAGGTCGGCCAGCGTCATGCGGCCCCGGCCGGCTGCTCCAAGTTCGCTGCGCGCGCGCTGCTGGGCCTGGACGATGGCCCGTGCGACCCGGCCGCGGTAGAAGACATCCGGCCCCTTGGCCGCAATCAGTTTCAGGGTTTTTGCCAGGTCGGGCTGCACCAGCCAGTCGCCCTCGGCGAGCGGCACGCCGCCGGGACGGAAGATCGCGGCGGTTTCGGGCTGGCGCTGCGTGCGGCCGTCGTC
>JAJZRT010000455.1 GCA_021802595.1 Pseudomonadota bacterium | reverse complement strand
CCTCGGCGCGGAAAAACCCGACCCCGCCGTCATGCGGCGCCCGCCGCGCGCGCGCAGCGAGCGCCTGCTGTCGTGGAAGCTGATCGTGCGCGCCTATCTCTTCCTCGGTGTGCTCGAGGCGGCCGCCGCCATGGCCGTGTTCTTTCTCGTCCTTGACGCGGCCGGCTGGCAGTACGGCGAAACCCTGGCGCGCAACGCGCCGCTCTACCTCGAGGCCACCACTGCCTGCCTTGCGACCATCGTGATCATGCAGGTGATGAACGTCTTCCTGTGCCGCCATCCGCGGCGCTCGATCTTTGCGTTCGGGTTGTTCGGCAATCCGCTCATCCTGTTCGGCATCGCGGCCGAACTCGGGCTGCTGCTGTTCATCGCCTACACCCCGGCCGGCAACTGGCTGTTCGGCACCGCGCCGGTGGGAATGGAAGTCTGGCTGGCTGCCGTGGCGCTGGCAGGGCTGATGGGGGGCGTGGAGGAAGGCCGGAAGGCGTGGGTGCGGCGGTCATGCCGGGCGGATGACTGACAGGCGGCCACAGGGCGAACCGGCCCACGCGCACCTGGGGCCCGTCCGGGGAAGGCTCAGCTTTCTTTGACGATACAGTTGCGGCCGCGCTGCTTGGCCTGATAAAGCCGCTTGTCCACCGCTTCGACGAACCCGAGCGCTTCGTCCTGATGGGTGGGCGTCATCGTGCCCACGCCGAGGCTCACGGTCAGGATCTGGCTGACCGGCGAGCTTGCGTGCGGAATCTGTTCCTTGAAAATCAGGTTGCGGCATCGCTCGGCGATCTTCGCCGCCGATTTCTCGTCCGTCTCGGGCAGCACCAGCACGAATTCTTCGCCGCCGAAGCGGGCGACGAAGTCCCGTGCCCGGGTGGCGGCCGAACTCAGGACCTGGGCCACGCGCTTGAGGCAGGCGTCGCCCTGGAGATGTCCGTAATGGTCGTTGTACTGCTTGAAATAATCGATATCGAGCATGATGATCGAGAGCGGCTGGTTGTTGCGCCGTGCATGGGTCCATTCCATCTCCAGGATGGAATCGAACATGCGCCGGTTGGCGACGCCGGTCAGGCCGTCCTTGAAGGACAGCGTTTCCAGTTCCTTCTGCAGGACGATCAGCTGCTCTTCGGTCTTTTTCCGCTCGCTGATGTCGAACATGAATCCGACCAGCGAATCGACCTCGCCGTTTTCGTTGCGCACCACATGCACCACATCGCGTATCCATACGTGATGGCCGTCCTGCGTCAGGGCTCGATAGTCTGCCTCGTGGTCGGTTCCGGCCTTGGACTGCGCGACGCAGAAATTCACCACCCGTTCCCGGTCCTCGGGGTGAATTCGTGTCGCCCAGTCCTCCACGCTCACCCAGCTTGCGGGCGACCAGCCGAGCAGGCGCTCGATCTGCGGCCCGATATAGGCGAACCGCATGCTTTGCCAGTCGATTTTCCAGGGGATGGCCTGGGTGGACTCCAGCAGGGTCTTGTAGACCGCGCTGTCGATTTCTCCGTCTTTTTCCATGTCACTCATCGTTCATGAACCCGATCCGCGGTAAAGGTCTTGCGTGTCATT
Organism: Pseudomonadota bacterium; assembly: GCA_021802595.1. The sequence goes on along the minus strand of JAJZRT010000455.1, from coordinate 2,810 downwards.
CCAGCGTACCACGGGTGCGTTGAGGCAAGGTGTCCCCGCGCCTTGCCGGGGCTTGAACATGCACATCGGGCGCCTGAAGCGCGAGCGACAGACGCTCATCGACGCGCTGGCTTGCCCGGGCCGGCAGCCCGTGGTTTGAAGGCAGTGCCGGATTCGCGGCGTCAGGGGCTAGAATAGGCTGGCCAGATGACAGGACCCTGGGCCGCCTGGCGGCGATCGAAGCAGGCATGAACGCTGACAAACACGTAGACGATGACCATGAATACCTGCGTCCGCCCCGGGCCTGCAGTCAGCCAAATGAATACCGTCACATGAAGACCACTCATTCCGTCCCCCTGAGCAACGTCATGGATCTGCTGCTCGACGCCATCTGCGTCGTGGACACAGGGGGACGTTTTGTTTTTGTCAGTGCTGCGAGCGAACGGATTTTCGGCTACACCCCGGAGGAAATGATCGGCATGCCGATGATCGACTTCGTGTTCCCCGAGGATCGGCCGCGGACGCTGCAGCAGGCCGACGACATCGTCGCCGGGCGGCCCCAGCCCCATTTCGAGAACCGCTATGTGCGCAAGGACGGCAAGGTCGTCCATATCATGTGGTCGGCACGATGGTCGGAGGCCGACCAGGTGAGGGTGGCCGTGGCACGCGACGTGACCGAACGCAAGCGCGCCGACTCCATGCAGGCCGCACTCTATGCCATTTCCGAGGCGGCGCACTGGGGAGAGGACCTGGTCACCCTGTTTCAGCAAATCCACCAGATCCTTGGCGGCCTGTTGCCGGCAGCCAATTTCTTCGTGGCGCTTTACGACGAGCACAAGGACGAGCTGACCTTTCCTTACCATGTCGACGAACACGATCAGGCGCCTGCCCCGCAAAAACTGGATTCGACGGCGCTCTGTGCGGAGATCATCCGCGCCGGCCACGTCCTGCTTCTGGCGCACGATGCCGGCGGGGCGCCGACCGGGTATGCCCGGCCCGATATGGGCAGGGGGGTAATGAACTGGCTCGGCGTTCCGCTCAACGCAAAAAAAGGCGTCATCGGCGCCCTGGTGGTGCAGAGCTATTCCGCCGAGGTCCGATATACCAAGGAGGATGTCGAGCTGCTGCAGTTCGTCGCCACCCAGATCGCGCCCGTGGTCGAGCGCAAGCAGATGGAAAGCTGGCTGCAGCACATCGCGCGCCACGACCCGCTGACCGACCTGCCCAACCGCGAACTGTTCCATGACCGCCTGCAAACTTCGCTGCAGTGGGCCGAACGCAACCAGACCCCGCTGGCCCTGCTCTACCTCGATCTCGACAAATTCAAGCAGGTGAACGACACCCTGGGGCATCCCGTCGGCGACCTGCTGCTGCAGGAAGTGGCCCACCGCCTCAGGCAGTGCGTACGTGAATCGGACACGGTCGGGCGCGTCGGCGGCGACGAGTTCCTGGTGCTGTTGCACGGCATTCCCCAGCCTGAGCAGGCCCTGCTGGTTGCCGAGAAGATCCGGGGGGCGCTCGCCAAGCCGTTTGACCTGGCGGGTCACCAGGTGCAGGTCTTTCCGAGCATAGGCGTCGCGCTTTATCCCGACCACAGCGACGATTACAAGCAATTGATCCGGTATGCCGACGAAGCGATGTACGCCGCCAAGAAGAGTGGCGGGAACTGCTTCCAGATCACTTCCCGGCCCGCTATTCAGAAGTAGCCGAAACGTTCAGACAACGGCCTGACAGGGGCCAGACCGTCACCCGCGAGGGCAGGGCTTAGCGCGCCTGCCTCCGCACGAGTGTGTCAACGGCCACGGTTGGAATGCTCCTTGGCCGCATCCGCCCCTTCCCTTTCGGTGTGGGCAGGCTCGACATCGCGGGCCTCAACGCCGGGGAGGTCGTCCAGAGCAAGCCCGCCCATCGCCGGATCGCTCAGGCTGCCTTTCCCGGTTTCGACGTGGCCGGCAAAGTGGTACGCGAAGCCGGCATCCCCTTCGACCGTGACAACCAGGTCGTACCAGCCGAAGACGCGCTTCAGCGACCAGTGCTTCGAAGCGTGTGCACCGGGCTTGAGTTCGGCTTCGACGCGCCGTCCGGTGTAGTGGTCGAGGACGTGAACCTTCGCCGTGTGCTGGGCTTTATTGGTGATCTCCAGCACGATGCCAAGGCCGGTTTCATCGTAGCGGGCCCGGACATCGAGCCTTGCCCGGTGCGCACCCGGGATGCCGCCCTTGAAGGCGCGCAGAAAGCCGTTGGGTCCGTAGACCGACAGATCGTAATCGGACGCGCCGGACGAGGTGACACTCCAGACGTCGGCCAGCTGCTTGCGGGGCTCGACCGTGTAACTGCGGGGAGCCTCGTCGCCATTGCCGGAGCGCACGTGGAAGACGGCCGTGGCGTCGCCCGTATTGCCGAAGTCGATGCGGAACGAGCCGTCGCTGGCATCGACCGCCCCATGGGCATGCAGCACGTACGGCAGTGCGCGCGCCGGGCGCACGCCTTTTTCCTGTTTGGGAAGCGCCTGCACCGTCGGCGCAACGGGCACATAGCTCGGATGCCGGATCAGATCCGGCGGAAGGTAGGAGGCGGTATCCGGGAGCGGCACGGACGACGCATCGGGCGTGGCGAAGTTGAATGCCGAGGTGAGGTCTCCCGCCACCGCACGACGCCACGGGGTGATGTTCGACTCGACCAGCTCGGGATGGTCATCGGCGAAGCGCGCCTCGATGAAGCGGATCAGCGAGGTATGGTCGAACACCTGCGAGTTGACCCAGCCGCCCTTGCTCCACGGCGACACCACGATCATCGGCACGCGGTTGCCCAGCCCGTAGGGCCCGCTCGGG
>JAJZRT010000454.1 GCA_021802595.1 Pseudomonadota bacterium | reverse complement strand
CGAGGAGCTCGCGCGTGGCGGCGATCGCGTAGTCGCAGGGCTCGGGGTCGCCGGGACCGTTGGAGAGGAAGATCCCGTCGGGGTTCAACGCCAGGACCTCGGCCGCAGCGGTCTGCGCCGGCACCACGGTGAGCCGGCAGCCGCGCTGGCTGAGCATGCGCAGGATGTTGCGCTTGATGCCGAAGTCGTAGGCGACGACGTGATGAGGGCGCGTTAGCTCGCCGTCTATGGTCGGATGGCCGCGGCCGAGGCGCCACTCGCTCTCGTTCCAGGGGTAGAAATGATCGACGCTCACCACCCTGGCCAGGTCCATGCCGGCCAGGCCGGGAAAGGCCCGCGCCCGATCGATGGCGGCAGCCTCGTCCGGCGCGTCGCCCACGTGCGTACCCGAGACCAGGCAGCCGCCCTGGGCACCGCCTTCGCGCAGAATCCGGGTCAGCTTGCGGGTGTCGATGCCGGCGATGGCGACCACGCCTTCCGCCTTCAGGTAGGCGTCCAGGGTCTGCTCGGAGCGCCAGTTGGAAGCGGCCAGCGGCAGGTCGCGGATCACCAGGCCGGCGGCGAAGACCCGGCCGGACTCGCAATCCTCGCGATTGACGCCGGTGTTGCCGATATGGGGATAGGTCAGGGTGACGATCTGGCGGCAATAGGAGGGATCGGTGAGGATCTCCTGGTAGCCCGACATCGCGGTGTTGAACACCACCTCGCCGGCGCTGGTGCCGGCCGCGCCCACGCCCTGGCCGCGAAATACCGTCCCGTCGGCGAGTGCAAGAAGGGCGGGCGGGTACTGTTTCACGATCGGGCTCCTGGGGCAGCGAGAGGGGTTTCCTCTAGATGTGCAAAGCGGGGCGAGCCTTGGCCCACCCCGCTTCATCAAACGCGCTGATTATAGCGCCGGAGCGGCGATCCAGGCAAGGCGAATGACGGATGGGGTGTCCGGCGGCGGCCCTAATCGTCGATCGCCACCTGGGCAAAATAGATCGCTGGTTTCCCTTCGTGCGACGAGTAGTAGCTGACCGACAGCAGGCCGCCTGACAACGAGAGCCCGGCATAGCTGGTATCGCCCCCGGAAGGGAGCTTGAGCACCTCGGCGAGTCCGCCCCGCCCGGGTTCCAGGGTGCAAAGCGAGGTGCGGATGACCCCGTCGTAGAGACGAACCGCCGCCACCAGGCGGCCGTCGGCGAGCGCCAGCATGTGGGGCCCGCCTACGCGCACGCCGAGATCCTGCCAGCGCCATTGCCTATAAGGCGGCTCGGCGCTGCCCAGCAGACCGGTACTCGGATTGCCGTCGCGGCGCAGCAGGCAGTGGGCGGTATCGCCGCTGAAGACGATAGCGGTTTCGCTGGGACGGCCGATGTCGAAGAGGCGGCTGACCAGCGGGACGAATTGTCTGCCGTCGTCGCTGCAATAGAGCCTGATCGACGGGTCGGCGCTGCAGCTGTAGCCGATCGCGTAGGCCCTGCCCTCGTGCCAGGTGATCCGCCAGAGCCAGAAGTCGGGGTCGCCGATGCGCTGCCGCTCGCTCCAGGCGCGACCGTCTTTCGAGAACCACACCCAGGATTGGTGCGTGTGCTCGGCCTTGTCGTGCCACGCTCCCGCAGCGCTCAGTTGCAACTGCCCATCCGGGCTGACGGTCAGTTTCGGGTCGCGCAAATCGGCATCCTGCGCCCTCAGGAGGGCCACCGAGTCCCAATCCTCGCCGTCGCTCGACGCGATCACGCGCAACGCGCCGTCGGGAGAGACGTGCGTCTCGCCTTCGCGGAAGGTGCAGAACCATCGACCGTCGAAACGAATCAGGTCGGTGAAAGCGTTGTGCGGCGCCTTGTCCCAGATCATTCGCGCTCCGATCAGCCTCATCGCCCCACTCCATCTTTTTGAAAGGATTGAAGGTTAACCCGAGTTCCGCTGGTGCGCCAGCAATCGCATTTAAAATCGGCGCAGTCGAGACCGTCGCCCCGGTGGCGGTCCAAACGATGCAGCGTCTATCCAAGGAGTCGGCGTGGTCTGGAATCATGAACTAATGGCGAGCTTGATCTGGCTCGGCGAGGCATTCGTCATCAGCCTGATCGGCTTGACCGCCGCGATTGCAGTGCTGGGAAATTTCACCGAGTGGGGACGCCAGGTCCGACGTCTCAGCTGGGCCTATTTCAACCCCGCCCGCAGCAAAACGCCCTTGGCGAGCCTCGCCCTGGTGGTTCTCATGACGCTGTTCGCCGTGCGCATGAACATCCTTTTTTCATTCTGGTACAACGGTTTTTACAGCGCCATGCAGAGCCTCGATGCCAAGGCCTTCTGGTTCATGCTGCTGGTCTTCGCGATCCTGGCCTGCATCCACGTGGGGCGCACGCTGCTCAACTTCTACCTGCGCCAGGCCGTCGTCATCCGCTGGCGGGTCTGGCTCACGAATACGCTGATCGAACGCTGGATCGAGAATCACGCCTATTACCGCAGCCAGTTCGTGCCGGGCAACGCCGACAATCCGGATCAGCGCATCCAGCAGGACGTGGAGAGCTTCGTCGACAGTTCGCTGACGCTCTCGATGGGGCTGCTCGACTCCGTGGTCTCGCTCTTTGCCTTCAGCATCATCCTTTGGCATCTGTCCGGGGCATTGGCCTTGTTTGGCTGGACCATCCCGCGGGCCATGGTTTTCGCGGTATACCTCTACGTCATCGTCGCGACGGTATTCGCGATACGGATCGGCCGACCGTTGATCGCCCTGAACTTCCTGAACGAGAAACTCAGCGCAAATTTCCGCTATGCGCTGATCCGGCTCCGGGAATACGGCGAGAGCATCGCCTTCTATCGCGGCGATGCGGTGGAACGCGGCAACCTGCTGACGCGATTTGGCGAGGTGATCCGCAACATGTGGGCGATCGTCTTCCGCTCGCTCAAGTTCCAGGGCTTCAACCTGGCGGTGAGTCAGGCGGCGGTGGTCTTTCCCTTTGTCGTCCAGGCGCCCAGGCTGCTCAGCAGACAAATCACCCTGGGCGACGTCATCCAGACCGCGCAGTCGTTCAACCAGGTGCAAGACGCGCTGTCGTACATCCGCAGCTCCTACGACAATTTCGCCAACTATCGGGCGGTCATCAACCGCCTGTCCGGTTTCCTCGATTCCATGGATTCGGCCGGGAGACTCGACAGCGTGCAGACAGCGCATGGGGCGCGAAGACTCACGGTGGAAGCGATGACCGTCAGGACGCCGGACGGCGTCACGCTGATCAAAGATTTGGATCTGGAATTGAGCGCAGCCGCCTCGCTGCTGGTGCGGGGAAAATCCGGATTGGGCAAAACCACCTTTCTGCGCGCCATCGCCGGCCTGTGGCCCTACGTCGACGGCAAGGTCGTCCGGCCCAGCGACCAGGCATCGCTGTTCCTGCCGCAGAAACCTTACCTGCCTCTGGGCACGCTGCGCACCGCCTTGTTCTATCCCGCCGTCGCGCAAACCGACGGCCAGGCCGCCGAGATGCTACGCCGATGCCACCTCGGCTATCTGCTTGCGCGTCTCGACGAGGAACAGGACTGGACGCGCATACTGTCGCTCGGCGAGCAGCAGCGCCTGGCAATCGGCCGCGTCCTGCTGAACCGTCCGCAACTGGTGTTCCTCGACGAGGCCAGCTCCGCCATGGACGAGGGACTGGAGCATGCGATGTATCGATTGCTGCGCGAGTCCCTGCCCGAAGCCATCCTGGTCAGCGTCGGCCACCGGGCTAGCCTGCTGGAGTTTCACTCGCAGACCCTGGAGCTGCTGGGCGAGGGCGAATGGCGTCTGCACGATGACCGCTGAAGGACCAGAGTCTGATTGCTCCATCGACGGGAGCGGCGGAAAATATCGCCATCGAGCAGGAACTAATAGGCGAGTCATCGATACTAACCATGTCGGAGTCCAGGCAAGGCACACAGCTCGTCTCGGCGACCAATCACCGGGTTTCTTCCCATCATCGTCCAGTGAGTTACGCCAGCGTTCGCGAGCTTGGCGGGCCAGGCCTGTTCACCGCGCATCCTGATCAGTTCGTTGTCGTCAGGATTTTCAATGAAGGCGAAAAGGGAAGAGCATGAACACCTATCGGTCAAACCATGGAAGTTGAGCGCAGCGAAAGCGCCTTGGCCAGTGTCACCAGTGTCGCCAGTGTCAGGTGCGCTTCCATCGCTGCAAGATAACCCAGACCCCCGGATCGGAAAGGATAGGCATGAAACTCTCGATTGAAAATAGTCGTAAGGCCAGAGTCGTCGCGGCGGCGTTTCTTTTTGGCGCGGGCTTTTGCGCGCTGGGCATTCAGGAGGCTGCCGCCACCGAGCCGCAACTGGAAAAAGCCATCGAAGGCGGTAAGGCGCTCTTTGAGCACGAAACCTTCGGCGGCAATGGCACGACCTGTCAGACC
>JAJZRT010000453.1 GCA_021802595.1 Pseudomonadota bacterium | reverse complement strand
CGACCGGCAGCAGACGCTCCAGCGGCCACGCGCCGAGGTGCACCACGTCGACCGCGAAGCCGGCGTGCGCGAGGTCGTTGGCGAACTCGCAGCCGATCAGGCCGCCGCCGAGCACGGCGACGCGCCGCCTGCCGTCGAGCGCGCTGCGGAAGGCGGCGTAATCGGCCAGGTCGTTGACTGTCAGCACGTCGGCCGCGCCGCTGCCAGTGAGGCCATGCGGAAACGGATCGGCACCGAGTGCGAGCACCAGCCTGCCGTATTCCAGCTCGCCGCTCCCGGTGCGAATGCGCCGGCCCTGCGTGTCGATCGCGGTGACACGGGTGTGCGCCAGCACCGTCGCGTTCAGGTCGGCCGCCATTTTCTCCGCGCTGGCCCCCGCCAGCGCGGCCGCCGTCCTGCCCGTGGCGAGCGCGTTCGACAGGTTGGGCTTGGAATAGAACGCGCCGTCGTCCGCGGTGACCAGCGTGACCGGCGTTTCCGCATCACGCTTGCGGATTTCCTTCAGCAGGGTATAGCCGGCGAGGCCGCTGCCGACGATGACAATCGATCGGTTTTGGCCTGGCGTTTCCCCCCTCTCCCGCTCGCGGGAGAGGGTTGGGGAGAGGGCGTCATGCATGAGAGACTCCTGTGTATCTTGAGGAGGCGCGCATCCCGCGCGCCCCGGGGTTGGACCTTATCAGGCCGCCTCGATTTCGACCATCTCGAAATCAGCCTTGGACACGCCGCAGTCCGGGCATTCCCATTCCGCCGGCACGTCCTCCCAGCGGGTGCCGGGAGCGATGCCGTGTTCCGGATCGCCTGTGGATTCGTCGTAGATATAACCGCAAACGATGCATTGCCACGCTTTCATGATGCTTCCTTTCAACAAGTCAAGTTGTGTTCGATGATTCGCTCAGGCGGCAATCGCGTCCTTTTGCGCCTGGTAGTGCTTCGCGTGCTTTTCTTCCACCTTGGCCAGCGCGGCGAAACGCTTGGCGGCCTTTTCCAGCACGACCTGGAACATCTCGGCGTGCTCCTTCGATTCGGCGATCTGCTCGTCGATCTCGGCTACCGCGGCGTCATGGCCTTCCTGCATCGCCTCATGGCGGAATTTCGGATACATCTCGGTGTACTCGTGGGTTTCGCCCTCGATCGCGTATTGCAGACACCTGGCCGGCGTCATGCTTTCGTCGGCGAACAACAGCTCGGCGTGACCGAAGGCGTGCAGCATTTCCTGCGCGGCGGTGTCCTCGAACACTTTCGCGGTCGCTTCGTCGCCGGCCTTGCGGCACTGGCGTGCGAACCACAGGTACTTGATGTGGGCCATCGACTCGCCGGCAAAGGCGGCTTCGAGGTTCTGGATAGTGGGGGACTTTGTGTTCTGCATGATTCGCTCCTGTTCGGTTGATTTGCAATGTCAATCAAGACAGGAGCGATGTTAGAGAATGTCGATAAATCGATCTAACGGATATTCTTGATTGCCATGATTGATGGAATCGATCGACTTCCCCCGGCCCGGGCGGCAGGCCGGGGGGAAGCATCAGACACCGCCGTTCCAGACCTGGGGCTGATATGACACCGGCTTGCGCCCGGGATTGCTGAACTGCACGGCCACGCTCGCCGTGCCACCCGGCGGCAGCGCTGGCAGGCGCACGAAGGGCTGGCCATACCAGTCGCCCTGCGCATTGGCCAGGCGTACCGACGCGTCCAGATCGGCCAGCACCAGCCGGAGCGGCGCAGCGAGCGTCGTGCCACCCGGATTGTGCACGGCGATCGTGCCGCTGTAGAGACCGCTTGCGGCATCGTAGGTCAGGCTACCCGCATTGATGTCCACCTTGTCCGTGAGGTTGGCCATCAGCGGCTGCACCGCCTGCTGTTGCGGCCACAGCGGCGTTGCCGCCGGGTCGGTGACGACCGCGTGTCCCGGCGCCGCGATCCTGCCCGCCGCCAGCAGTTCGGAAAACAGTCCCTGCACCGACCAGGCCTCGCCGGTTGCCGGGTTGAGCAAGGGCGTCACGCCGGAAAATCCGTCATGGCTGCACAGCACGTCGCTACCGTCCATCGGCCGCTGACATCCTGCAACGCTGAGCGTATCCGTGCGGGCGATGACCCGGCCGTCGGCACGCCGCAGGGACTGCACGCGTGCGCCATCGGGCGCGCTGAGGTCGACCTGCATGCCGAGCCCGGCCCAGCCGTCGGTCCAGCCGCCATGCTGCGCGAACGCATCAGGCGAGAACACGCTGGCGAGATTGTTTTCGATGATCTGCTCAAGGCGGGCGCCGTCGACCTCGCCCACCGCCAAGCTGTAGGGCACGGGAAAATAGCGGTATACGTCTTCCACCGTCAGGTCGCCGCTGGCCACGTGTTCATCCTCGTACTGTTCGCCGGGCGCAATCACCGCATCGAAGCGGAAGCCCGGCGTCAGCGCCAGGTCGGTCCGGGCATACGCGCGCAGCGCTTCGCTCCATGCATCGTTGAAGCTGGATTCCAGCGCGTTGCGTCGGTCCAGAGGGGCGTCGACGTGCCCGACCACGGTATCGACCGGCACATCGAGCGTGAGCGACATCGCCCGACCCGGCAAGCGGATCGGCACATCCAGCTTGCCGTCATGGTCGGCATCGGCGAGGAACGGCGCACGGGCGCGGGCCACCAGCGCCTTCACCGCCGGGTCTTCCGGCAGATCGGGCGTGACCGGCAGCATCGTCCAGTCGAAGATGGGGCGATGCCCCGGATCGACCGTCACGCGCATCCGGCCCAGCCAGCCGTCGTTGCCCGCCTCCACCACGCGTGCCCCGCTCTTGCCCTTGAGCGGCACGAAGATCGCCTCATGGGTATGGGCGGAGAAGAACACATCGACGCTGCCCGGCTGGATCACGTCGGCGAGCCGCGCATCCTTGTGGATGCCCAGCTCGCTCATCACCACCACCAGCTGCGCCCCGGCGGTCCGCAACTGTGCGGCGTTGACGTTCACGTAGTCGCGGTAGGCCGCCTCGCCCAACAGGAAGCGCATGCCGACCGCCAGCATTTTGTGCATTTCGGGCACGATATCCGAAGTGATGCCGATAAAGCCGACCCGGACGCCGCCGATCGTCATCATCCGCGTGGCCGGCATCAGCGGCTGGCCGGCGTTGGGCCCCATCGTCAGGGTGACGTTGCCGCCCAACTCCGGAAAGGCCGGGCGCATGATCGCCAGGCCGGCCGCCATCTCCAGCATGCGCTTCTCCAGCGGCAAGGGCGAACCGTAGCGCAGCCGCGTCACCGCAGGCCCATAGGCGAAATCCCAGTTGCCCGGCACCCCGATGTCGATGCCCAGCGCATTGACCGGGTCGACGATCGCATTGCCGTCGGTGAACAGCGCCTCGACGCCGCCGTGATAGGTGTCGCCGATGTTCATCAGCACGCTCGCCGGACAGGCGGCGCGCTGCTGCCGGATCAGCGTCGCCAGCCGGGCGAGGCCGCCGCGCTCGGCCAGATGCATTGCCGCACCCGGTTGTCCCGCCGTATCGGCAACCCGGTCGGCGTGCGCGGTCAGGTGGGCATGCAGATCGTTGTAATGCAGAAACGTCACGGTGGCCGCCTGCGCCGCGGCGGCGGCAAGGCTGGCGAACACGAACGCGGCGGCGGCAATCCAGGCACGGGACATGCCGTTCTCCCCAGGTGGATAGGACTCAGCGGTGACCGAACGGGCGGCTTCCCATGCGCGCCTGCATCCTGCCCTGCATCGCCTCGCGATAAGGCTGCATCTTCTCCTGCGCGGCGGCTTTCTTGGCGGCCTGCTCCTCCGGCGTCAGCGCGCCCCAGGCAGCCTGCTTCTGCTGCGCTTCGCTCTTGGCCATGGCCTTGGCGGCCGCCTGCTGTTCGGGGGTCATCGCCTGCCAGGTTGCACGGGCCTGGTCGGGCGAGGGAAGCGTCGTCGGGGTCGTGTCGTCGGCCTGGGCAAGGTTCATTCCGGCAATCAGCAGCAGCGGGATCAATACGGTTTTCACGGTGTTCTCCAGAGAGGTTGATGACAGTGCCGGCAACGGCGCCGGCGGAATGCAGTATTGCCGCCAGCCATTGCCCCCCTGTGCCTGCCCCATGACCGTTCACGACGATGTATGACAATCTGTGACAGGCGTCGCGCCGCCGCAGGCACGGTGGTAGGCTAGCCGCATGGAAAACGCGCGCCTGCTGATCGTCGACGATGACCTCGATCTGTCGTCGATGCTGTCCACCTATCTCAAGGGCCAGGGCTATCAGGTGGCGGTACTGGACCACGGCGGCGGACTCGACGCGGCGCTGGCGCAGACCGCCCCCGACCTGCTGATTCTCGACGTGATGCTGCCGGGCGAGGACGGCCTGTCGATCGCCCGCCGCCTGGCGGGAACGCTGCCCATCCTGATGCTGTCGGCCAAGGGCGAG
>JAJZRT010000452.1 GCA_021802595.1 Pseudomonadota bacterium | reverse complement strand
CCTGCATGTTATGTCGACACCAGAATCCCTCCGTGCGGTTCCGGATCATCAGCATGATGCGGGTGCCGATTGGCCTGTCGAGGCGGAAGCCGAGATGAACTACGACAGCCTGAACCTTGCCGGCAAAAAGATCCTGGTGCTCGGCCTCGGCGACACCGGCCTGTCCTGCGCGCGCTGGCTGGCGGACCGCGGCGCGCAGGTGAGCGTGACCGACAGCCGCGCAGCGCCGCCGCATGCCGCGCGGCTGGCGGAGTGGCTGCCGCAGGTGCCGCTCTTCACCGGCCCGTTCGAAGATGCTCGGCTGCAGTCGGCCGACATGCTGGTGGTGAGTCCGGGCGTGCCGCTGGCCGAACCGGCGGTCGCCCGGGCCATCGCCGCGGGGGTCGAGGCGGTGGGCGACGTCGAGCTGTTTGCCCGCGCCATCGGCGCGCTCAATGCCGCACGCGAGCATCCAATGCGGGTGATCGCGATCACCGGCAGCAATGGCAAGAGCACCGTCACCGCGATGTGCGGCGACATGTGCCGCATGGCCGGACTGTCGACCTGCGTGGCCGGCAATATCGGTCTGCCGGTGCTGGATGCGCTGGTCGACATCGAACTGGGACGCGCACCGACGCCGCAGGTATGGGTGCTGGAGCTTTCCAGCTTCCAGCTCGAAACGACGAAGAGCCTCAACGCCGACGCCGCCACCGTGCTCAATGTGACGGAAGATCACATGGATCGCTATCCCGACATGGACGCCTACGCTGCGGCCAAGGCCAGGATCTTCGCCGGCAGCGGCGTGCAGGTGCTGAACCGTGACGATGCGCGCAGTCTTGCGATGGCCTTGCCGGGCCGGCGTGTGGTCAGCTTTGGCCTCGATCGCTGCCCGAGGAGCGAGAATTTCGGCCTGTGCGAGGATGAACTGTGCCTCGGCGGCGACATGCTGATGCCGCTGTCCGCATTGCCGGTCACCGGGCTGCACAATGCCGCCAACGCCCTGGCGGCGCTGGCGCTGACCCGTGCGCTGGGCCTGCCGATGGAGCCCCTGCTACGCGGCCTGGCCCATTTCAGGGGGCTGCCGCACCGGGTGGAAAAGGTCATGGAGATCGACGGCGTTGTCTATTACGACGACTCCAAGGGCACCAACGTCGGCGCGACCGAAGCCGCCCTGTATGGCCTGGGCGAGCGCAAGGCGGTGGTCATTCTTGGCGGCGATGGCAAGGGGCAGGATTTCAGTCCCCTCAAGGCGGCGGTGAAAGCCAATGCGCGCGCGGTGGTGCTGATCGGGCGCGATGCGCCGGCGATCGACGCCGCCATCGCAGGCAGCGGCGTCGATGTCCATCCGGCCTCCAGCCTGCCGGATGCGGTCGCCCAGGCCCGGTGTCTCGCCCAGCCCGGCGATGCCGTCCTGCTGTCGCCCGCCTGCGCCAGCTTCGACATGTTCCACAACTATGTGCACCGTGCCGAAGTGTTCATCGATGCCGTGAAAGCGCTCGCGGCGGAAAGGGCGGTGGACTGATGCTCTACGCTGCGCGCGCGCCCAAACCCAGTGCCGAGCTCGATTTCAGCCTGCTGTGGCTGGCCATGGGCCTGCTGGCGATCGGCCTGGTGATGGTCTATTCCGCGTCGATCGCGATCGCCGAAGCGGCCAAATACACCGGTCACAACGGCGAGTACTACCTGTACCGTCAGAGCCTCTTCATCGCCATGGGCGTCGGCGTCGGCATGGCGGCGTTCCGCGTGCCGATGCGGGTGTGGCAGCAGGGCGCGCCCTATCTCTTTCTCGTCGGCCTGCTGCTGCTGGTGGTCGTGCTGATTCCGCATATCGGGCGCGAGGTCAATGGCAGCCGCCGCTGGATACCACTCGGTTTTGCCAACCTGCAGCCGTCCGAACTGATGAAGTTTCTCGCCGTGCTCTACGCGGCCGACTACACCACGCGCAAGGCCGCCTTCATGCACGATTTCAAGAAGGGTTTCATGCCGATGGCCGCGGTGATGCTGGTGGTCGGTGCGTTGCTGCTGCGCGAGCCGGATTTCGGCGCCTTCGTTGTCATCATTTCCATCGCCATGGGCGTCCTGTTCCTCGGCGGCCTCAACTGGAAGGTGTTTGCCGGCCTGGTCGTGGTACTGCTGGTCGGCTTCGTCCTGCTGATCCTGACTTCGCCTTACCGCCTGCAGCGCGTACTCGGCTTCATGGACCCGTTTGCCGATCCCTATGGCAAGGGCTACCAGCTTTCGCATGCGCTGATCGCCTTCGGCCGCGGCGAATGGCTGGGGCTCGGGCTGGGCGGCAGCATCGAGAAACTGTTCTACCTGCCCGAGGCGCATACCGATTTCCTGATGGCAGTGATCGCCGAGGAGTTCGGTTTCGTCGGCGTTGCCGTGGTGATCGCCCTGTTCGCCTGGCTGATCGTCAAGGCCTTTCTCATCGGTCATCGTGCCGCCCAGCTGGAGCGCAACTTCTGCGCGCTGGTCGCGCAGGGCATCGGCATCTGGATCGGCGTACAGGCGCTCATCAACATGGGCGTCAACGTCGGCCTGCTGCCGACCAAGGGCCTCACCCTACCTTTCCTGTCGTTCGGCGGCAGCGGCATCATCGCCAACTGCCTGGCGGTCGCCCTGCTGCTGCGCATCGACTGGGAACACCGGCAGATGATGCGGGGGAAGACGTTCTGATGGCCGCGCTGAACCGTACCCTCATGGTGATGGCCGGCGGCACCGGCGGCCACGTCTACCCGGCGCTGGCAGTGGCCGACGCCCTGCGCGCACGCGGCTGGGACGTGTTCTGGCTGGGTACGCGTGCCGGGCTCGAGGCGCGCGTGGTGCCGGCCGCCGGGATCGAGATGGTGTGGGTGAGCATGGGCGGCGTGCGCGGCAAGGGCGTGCTGAAGAAGCTGCTGTTGCCGGTCACGCTGCTGCTCGCCTTCTGGCAAAGCCTGCGCGCCATCCTGCTGCGGCGTCCCGATGTGGTGCTGGGCATGGGCGGCTATACCGCCTTTCCCGGCGGCATGATGGCGAGCCTGCTCAACAAGCCGCTGGTCATCCACGAACAGAATTCGGTCGGTGGCCTGACCAACCGCGTGCTGGCCTGCCTTGCGGACCGCGTGTTGACCGCCTTTCCAAAGGTGTTCACCCACCCGCATGACAAGCCAATACCGTGTCGCCGGGTGGCGACCGAGTGGGTCGGCAATCCGGTGCGTAACGACATCGCCGCCACGAGCCAGGAAGAACGCAGCGGGCCGCTGCGGCTGCTGGTCGTCGGCGGCAGCCTCGGTGCCCAAGCCCTCAACGAACGGGTGCCGCAGGCACTCGCGCTGCTGCCTGGGGACAAGCGGCCGCGGGTCGTCCATCAATCGGGACGCCAGCATCTCGATACCCTGCGTGCGAACTATGCCGCCGCCGGTGTCGAGGCCGACGTGCGCGACTACATCGAAGACATGGCTGCCGCCTATCGGGATTGCGACTTCGCCATCTGCCGTGCCGGCGCGATGACGGTGGCCGAGCTGGCCTGCGCCGGCGTTCCGGCGGTGCTGGTGCCCTTCCCCTTCGCGGTGGACGATCACCAGACCGGCAACGCCGAATTCCTCTCCGATGCCGGCGCGGCATGGCTGATCCAGCAGAAGGATTTGACCGCGGAAAAGCTGGCGGAACTGATCGGCAGCCTCGACCGCGCCAGCCTCGCTGCGATGTCGGGCAAGGCACGCGCGCTGGCGAAACCCGACGCCACCGCCCGCGTCGCCGATATTTGCGAGGCGCTAGCCAAATGAAACACGCCGTCAAACATATTCACTTCGTAGGCATCGGCGGTGTCGGCATGAGCGGCATCGCGGAAGTCCTGCTCAATCTCGGCTACGCGGTATCCGGCTCGGATCTCGCCGACAACGCGGTGACACAGCGGCTGGCCGGCCTCGGTGCACGCATCCACCGCGGCCACGCGACGGAGAATATTGCCGATGCCGATGCGGTGGTCACCTCGACCGCAGTGCAGGAAGACAATCCGGAAGTCATTGCCGCACGCGAGAAGAAGATTCCCATCGTGCCGCGCGCGCTGATGCTGGCCGAACTGATGCGGCTGCAGCGCGGCATCGCGATCGCCGGCACCCACGGCAAGACGACGACCACCAGCCTCGTCGCCAGCATCCTCGGCGAGGCGGGCATGGATCCGACCTACGTGATCGGCGGCAAGCTCACGGCGGCCGGCACCAACGCGCGCCTCGGCAAGGGCGACTTCCTGGTGGCCGAAGCCGACGAGTCCGACGCTTCCTTCCTCTACCTCACGCCGGTGATTGCCATCGTCACCAACATCGACGCCGACCACATGGATACCTATGGCCATGACTTCGAGCGTCTGAAGACCGCCTTCGTCGACTTCTGCCAGCGCCTGCCCTTCTACGGCATGG
>JAJZRT010000451.1 GCA_021802595.1 Pseudomonadota bacterium | reverse complement strand
GTCGTCGACCAGAACGGCAACCTGCTGTCCGATACCAGCAAGGCGGCCAGCATCAACGGCATGGACCCGAGCCAGATCAAGTACGTGCAGGATTACCAGCAGAACGTCGCCAAGCGCATCGAGTCGATCATCGCGCCCATCGTCGGTGCCGAAAACGTGCGTGCCGAAGCGACGGCCGACATGGATTTCTCGCGTACCGAACAGGCGGTCGAATCCTACAAGCCGAACCAGACGCCCGATGCCATGGCCATCCGCAGCCAGCAGACCAGCGAGTCGTCGAACGGCTCGGCCAATCCGGCCGGCGTACCGGGCGCGCTCACCAACCAGCCGCCGGCGCCCGCCACCGCCCCGATCACGGCACCGCCCGGGCAGAAAGCGCCCGCCGCCGCCGCACCGGCCGCGCCGACCACCAGCACGCACAAGGATTCCACCGTCAACTATGAAGTGGACAAGACCATCCAGTACGTGCAAAAAGCGGGCGGCGGTCTGAAGCGCCTGTCGGTCGCCGTGGTCGTCAATTACCGGAAAACCGTCGACAAGTCCGGCAAGGTCACCATGAAGCCGCTGAGCCCGGCCGAGACGGCCCAGATCACCAATCTGGTCAAGGAAGCCATGGGCTACAACCAGGAACGCGGCGACACCCTCAACGTGGTGAACAGCCCCTTCGCGAGCGAGACACCGGAAACCATTCCCGACGTGCCGCTGTGGAAGCAGCCCGAGACCCTCGATATGGGCATGCAGGCGGGCAAGTACCTGCTGATGGCCGTGGCGCTCGCCTTTCTGTATCTGAAGGCCGCCAAGCCGTTGCTGAAAAAGCTCTCCGAGATGCCGGCGCTGCCTCCGCCGGGCCACGATAGCCACCTGCAGCACACCGCCCATGGCGGTGACATGCTCGCGCTGCCCGGCCAGCGCAACTATCAGGAAAACCTTTCGCGGGCCCAGAAGCTGGCCAGCGAGGATCCGCGCGTCGTCGCCAACATCGTCAAAACCTGGGTAGGCAGCAATGAGTGATAACGGAATCACCAAGGGCGCGATCCTGATGCTCGCGCTGGGCGAGGAAGGCGCGGCGGAAGTCATGAAATATCTGGGACCGCGCGAAGTGCAGAAGCTGGGCGAGGCCATGACCAGCATGAAGGCCATTCCGCAGGAGGCCGTCGAGAGCGTGCTGCACGACTTCAACATCGTGGCCGACCAGAATTCCTCACTGGGACTGGATTCGGACGACTACATCCGCAGCGTTCTGAAGAAGGCACTGGGCGACGACAAGGCGAATTCCCTGCTCAACCGCATCCTCGGCGGCGGCGGCGACGCCAGCGGGATCGAAAGCCTGAAGTGGATGGATGCCGAATCGGTGGCCGATCTCATCCACAACGAACATCCACAGACCATCGCGACCATCCTGGTGCACCTGGAGCGCGACCAGGCCTGCGAAGTGCTGGGCTGCTTCACCGAACGCCTGCGCAATGACGTGCTGCTGCGCATCGCCACGCTTTCCGGCGTGCAGCCGGCCGCCCTGCGCGAACTGAACGACGTGCTGACCAAGCTGCTGTCCGGCACCGACGTCCTGAAAAAACAGCCGATGGGCGGTACGCGCGCGGCGGCCGACATCCTCAACTTCATGAGCGGCGAAAACGAGCAGTCGGCCATGGAGTATCTGAAGAGCTACGACCCGGACATGGCACAGAAGATCATGGACGAGATGTTCGTATTCGAGAACATCATGGATATCGAGGATCGCGGCGTCCAGCTGCTGCTGCGCGAAGTCCAGTCCGATTCGCTGATCATCGCGCTCAAGGGCGCCTCGGAAGAGATGCGCGAGAAAATCTTCAAGAATATGTCGCAACGTGCCGCTGAAATGATGCGTGAAGATCTGGAATCCAAGGGCCCGGTGCGCCTGTCCGAGGTCGAGGCCCAGCAGAAGGAAATCCTGATGATCGTCCGCCGCCTCGCCGACGAAGGGCAGATCTCGCTGGGCGCCAAGGGAGAGGAGCAGTATGTCTAGCGTCATTTCCAGCCTGGACCGGCCGGTATGCCAGCCCTGGGAGCTGGCCAGCTTCGATCCCCATCCGGCCAGCCAGCCCGGGCATTCCGCCGTCGTGCTACCGACGATCGAACAGATCACCGCCATCGAGGAACAGGCCCGGCAGGAGGGCTATCTCGCCGGGCACGCCGAGGGGCTGGCAGCTGGGCGCGAAGAGGCCGCCCGCGAAACCGCTCGGCTGCACAGCCTGGCCGACACCTTCTCGACCGAAATCGCGCAGGCCGATGAAACCA
Source organism: Pseudomonadota bacterium (assembly GCA_021802595.1). The sequence continues at coordinate 2,114 of JAJZRT010000451.1, read as the reverse complement.
TCTCGCAGCAGGTTCTCGATCTGTCGGTCGACCTGGCGCGTGCGATGCTGAAATCGGCGCTGGCGATCCGGCCCGAAGTCGTCATCCCCATCGTCAGGGAAGCGGTTCGCTACCTGCCGGCGCTGCACCAGCCGGCCCTGCTGTTCCTGAATCCGGCCGATGCCGCGCTGGTCAAGGAACGGATCGGAGACGAACTCGCCAAGATGGGCTGGCAGCTGACCGAAGACATGCAGCTCGAACCCGGCAGCTGCCGCGTGGAAACCTCCAGCAACCAGATCGACGCCACACTGCCCACCCGCTGGCAGCGCCTGACCGCAGCGCTGGGCACGCATTCGACCTGGATGGCCGACTGATGGACGCGCGCCCGCACAGCACCCGCTGGAAGGCCTACCTGCAGGACTGCGGCGAACTGCTTGCGATCGCCGAGCCGATGCAGGTGTCCGGCCGCGTTACCCGCGTGGCCGGGCTGGTGATGGAGGCCGTCGGGCTGAAACTGCCGGTCGGCAGCGCCTGCACCGTGCCGCTGCCCAATGGCTCGAACCTCGAAGCCGAGGTGGTGGGCTTTGCGGGGGATAATATTTTTCTCATGCCGCAAAGCGATGTCGAAGGCATCGTTCCCGGCGCACGCGTGTTCCCGGTCGAGGTGATCCCCACCCTGCCCCGCGCCGGCCAGGTCAATCACCCGCGCCGGCGCCCCAGCGACCGCACCCGCCATCTGCCGGTCGGCGATGCGCTGCTGGGCCGCGTGCTCGACAGCAGCGGACGCCCGCTCGACGGTCTCGGCCCCGTCCGTACATCCGCCACCGCGCCGCTCAACAACCGCGCAGCCAATCCGCTGGCGCGTGCGCCGATCGTCGAACCGCTCGACGTCGGCGTGCGCGCGATCAACAGCATGCTGACCGTCGGCCGCGGCCAGCGCATGGGGCTGTTTGCCGGCTCCGGTGTCGGCAAGAGCGTGCTGCTGGGCATGATGGCGCGTTACACCAGCGCAGACGTGATCGTGGTCGGGCTGATCGGCGAACGCGGCCGCGAGGTCAAGGAATTCATCGAACAGATCCTCGGCGAGGAAGGTCTCGCGCGCTCGGTCGTCGTCGCCGCGCCGGCCGACACGCCGCCGCTGATGCGGCTGCAGGGCGCGGCGTACGCCACCTCGATCGCCGAGCATTTCCGCGATCAGGGCCAGAACGTGCTCTTGATCATGGACTCGCTCACCCGCTACGCGATGGCGCAGCGTGAAATCGCCCTGGCCATCGGCGAACCGCCCGCGACCAAGGGCTATCCGCCTTCGGTGTTCGCCAAGCTGCCTGCGCTGGTCGAGCGTGCCGGCAACGGCAAACCGGGCGGCGGCTCGATCACGGCCTTCTATACCGTGCTGACCGAAGGCGACGACCAGCAGGACCCGATCGCCGATGCCGCACGCGCCATCCTCGACGGGCACATCGTGCTGTCCCGCAGCCTGGCCGAAAGCGGGCACTATCCCGCGATCGACATCGAACAGTCGATCAGCCGCGCCATGCACAACATCACGACGCCGGAACAGCAGCAGCTCGCGCGCCGCCTGAAGAAACTCTATTCACGCTACGAGCGCAGCCGCGACCTGATCAATGTCGGCGCCTACGCCGCCGGCACCGACCCCCTGCTGGACGAGGCCATCCGCCTGCAAGCCGGCATGGAGAATTTCCTGCAACAGAACATCCACGAGCGCGCCGACGTGCAGGAAAGCCTGGCAGCGCTCGCGGCCATGTTCCAGTAAGCCCCGGACGAATCGAGCACATTGAATGGCCACCCCCTCCGCACTCAACACCCTGATCGATCTGGCGCACAAGGAAACCGACGAGGCCGCCAGGCTGCTGGGCATCGCGCTGCGCGCCGGAGACGAGGCGGCACAGAAACTCGATCTGCTGACGCAGTACCGCAACGACTATGCGGAACGCTGCCAGAACAGCCTGACGGCGGGAATCAGCACGACGCATCTCAACAACTTCCACGTGTTCATGCAGAAGCTCGACCACGCCATCTCGGGCCAGCAGAAGGTCGTCAACGACACCCAGCACCGGATCGCCCAGGCACGCGCGGCCTGGCAGGCCTGCGAGCAGAAGAAGATGTCCTTCGTC
>JAJZRT010000450.1 GCA_021802595.1 Pseudomonadota bacterium | reverse complement strand
CTTCTCTACCTGCATGCGCGAGGCCCTGCCGTGCTGCTGGGGGTGATGGCGGTCGTCTGGATCGCCGATACCGCCGCCTATTTTTCCGGACGTCTTTTCGGGCGCCACAAGCTGGCGCCCGCCATCAGCCCGGGCAAGACCTGGGAAGGCGTGGCGGGTGCATTCGTCGCGCTGGCGCTGTATGCCGGCGCCCTGAGCCTGTGGGGCGGCCTGCCCTGGCGGCCGGTGCTTCCCATGGTGGCGGGGCTGCTCTATCTGTCCGTGCTGGGCGATCTGTTCGAGTCCTGGATCAAGCGCATGTCGGACATGAAGGACAGCGGCGACACGCTGCCCGGCCATGGCGGCGTGCTTGACCGGATCGACGCGCTGACCTCCACCCTGCCGATCGCCGCGGGCATGCTGATGTGGATGGAGCGCTCCGTATGAATCACGGCGACATGAAACCGCGCGTCCTCACCATCCTGGGCGCCACCGGCACCATCGGCGTCAACACCCTTGACGTGGTGGCGCGCCATCCCGGCCGTTTCAAAGTCTTCGCGCTGACCGGCGCAACCCAGGTGGAGCGCATGGTCGAGCAGTGCCGCGCCCATCGCCCGCGGTTTGCAGTGATGAGCGAGCCGGCGGCCGCCGCCGCCCTGCGCGAACGCATCGCCTCCGAGGGTCTCGCGGTCGAGGTGCTCGAGGGCGCCGCCGCGCTGACCGACGTCGCGACCGCCCCCGAAGTCGACACCCTGATGGCGGCAATCGTCGGTGCTGCGGGTCTGCTGGCCACGCTGGCGGCCGCCCGGGCCGGCAAGCGCATCCTGCTCGCCAACAAGGAAACCCTGGTGGTGTCCGGCCAGCTGTTCATGGACGCCATCGCCGCCAGCGGTGCCGAGCTGCTGCCGATTGATTCCGAGCACAACGCCATCTTCCAGGCGCTGCCGCGCGACTTCGACGGCGATTTCCAGCGTGCCGGCGTGAAGGCGCTGTGGCTCACCGCGTCCGGCGGCCCGTTCCGTACCCTGTCGGCGGAGGCTATTGCCGCCGCCACCCCGGCGCAGGCAGTGGCGCACCCCAACTGGGTGATGGGCCGGAAGATCTCGGTCGATTCGGCCAGCCTGATGAACAAGGGGCTCGAGGTGATCGAGGCGCGCTGGCTGTTCAACGCGCGCCCCGAACAGATCAAGGTGGTGGTGCACCCGCAGAGCATCGTGCATTCGATGGTCGAATACGCCGACGGCTCGATGATCGCGCAGATGGGCACGCCTGACATGCGTACGCCGATCGCCTACGCGCTGGGCTTTCCCGAGCGCATCGATGCCGGCGTGTCGGCACTCGAACTGATGGGCAAACAACTGACCTTCGAGGCGCCCGACACGGCGCGCTTTCCCTGCCTGCAGCTGGCGTTCGATGCGCTGGCCGCCGGCGGCAATGCGGCGGCGGTGCTGAATGCCGCCAACGAGGTCGCGGTGGCGCGTTTTCTCGACCACGGCGCCAGCTTCAACGCCATTGCCGCCAGCATCGCCCACACGATGGATGTCCTGGCGGGCGGGCCGGCCGACACCCTGGACGACCTGCTCGAGGCCGACCGCCAGGCACGCCATGTGGCGGAAACCTATCTGGAGTCCTGCCGCGCATGAGTCTGCTGCATACCGTCGTCTGGTTCCTGGTCGCCATCGCCATCCTGGTGGTGGTGCACGAATTCGGGCATTACCTCGCGGCCCGGCTGGCAGGCGTCAAGGTACTGCGCTTCTCGCTCGGCTTCGGCAAGCCCGTGTTCACCCGCCGCCTGGGGCGCGACCGGACCGAATGGACGCTGGCCCTGCTGCCGTTCGGCGGCTACGTCAAGATGCTCGACGAACGCGAGGGGGTGGTCCCCGCCGCCGAGGCGCATCGCAGTTTCAACCGGGCGTCCGTCTGGCGCCGCATCGGCATCGTCGCGGCGGGGCCCATTGCCAATTTCCTGCTCGCGATCGTGTTTTACTGGGTTTTGTTCCTGCATGGCATGCCTGCCATGAAGCCGCTGGTCGGCGAGCCGCCTGCCGGCACGCCGGCCGAGCAGGCCGGGCTGGTGGCAGGCGACGAGATCCGTCGCGTCAATGGCACTGACACCCCGTCCTTCCAGGACCTGCGGCTGGAACTGCTGCGTGCCGGGGTGGCCGGCGACCCGATCGAACTGGACCTGGCGGATGGCCGCAGCGTGCAGCTCGACGTCCCGCCCCTGGAAACCGAGAACCTGGAGCGGGATACCCTGCGCCCACTGGGGATCGTGCGCTACGAACCCGAGATCGAGCCGGTCATCGGCGAGGTGCTGCCCGGTGGCGCCGCCGCACGCGCAGGCTTCCAGACCGGCGATCGGCTGGTTGCCGCCGATGGCCAGTCCGTGGCGAACTGGGAGGACTGGGTGAACCTGATCCGCCAGCATCCATCGCAACCCCTGCGCATCGAATACGAGCGGCAGGGGCAACGCGGCGAGCTGACGGTCGTGCCCGACACGGTGGACGAGAATGGCCGGCGTGTCGGCAGGATCGGCGCCGGCCCCAGGGTCGACAAATCCCTGCTGGCCGGGCTGATGATCGAGGTACGCTACGGTCCGGTCGAGGCGCTGGGACGTGGCGCCCAGAAAACCTGGGAAATGAGCCTGTTCACGCTGGAGATGATGGGGCGCATGGTCCTCGGCCAGGTGTCCTGGAAAAACCTGTCGGGTCCGCTGACGATTGCCGACTACGCCGGCCAGAGCGCCACCCTCGGATGGATCAGTTTTGTCGGGTTTCTGGCGCTGGTGAGCGTGAGTCTGGGCGTGCTGAATCTGCTGCCCGTTCCGCTGTTGGATGGGGGACACCTCATGTATTATGTTGCCGAGGTTTTGACCGGCCGGCCGGTGTCCGAGCGCACCATGGAGATAGGCAGCCGGATCGGCATGGCGCTGCTGCTGCTGCTGATGTCGTTTGCCCTGTTCAATGATTTGCAACGCCTGATCGGCGGATGATAAGAACCATGACCCTGAACCGTTTGACGCTTGCCCTTGCCGCCGTATTTGCCGCGCAACCCGTGTTCGCTGCAGAGCCGTTTGTCGTCAAGGACATCCGGGTCGAAGGCATCCAGCGTACCGAGGCCGGCACGGTGTTCAGCTATCTGCCGGTCAAGGTCGGCGATACGATGACCGACGAAAAAACCGCCGCGGCGATCAAGGCGCTGTATGCCACCGGTTTTTTCAAGGACGTGCGGCTGGAATCGCGCGACGGCGTGGTGATCGTCACGGTTGAAGAGCGTCCCTCGATTGCCAAGATCACCCTGAACGGCATCAAGGAATTTTCCGAGGCGGACCTGAAGAAGGGGCTCAAGGAGACCGGGCTCGCCGAAGGACGCGTGCTCGATCGGTCGCTGCTGGACAAGGCCGAGCAGGAACTGCAGCGCCAGTACTTCAACCGCGGCAAGTACGCCGTCGAGATCAAGTCCACCCTGACCCCGCTGGAACGCAACCGCGTCGCCGTGCAGTTCGACGTGGTGGAGGGCCAAAGCGCCAAGATCCGGCAGATCAACATCGTCGGCAACCACGCGTTCAAGGAAAAGGAACTGCTGAAGCAGTTCACCTCGACCACGCCGGGCTGGCTGACGTGGTACACCAAGAACGACCAGTATTCCAAGACGCGCCTGGCCGGGGATATCGAGGCCCTGCGCTCGTTCTACCTCAATCGCGGTTATCTCGAATTCAACGTCGATTCCACCCAGGTGTCGATTTCGCCCGACAAGCAGGGCATCTACATCACCGTCAACGTGACCGAAGGACCGCAATACAAGGTGTCCGACGTCAAGCTGGCCGGCCAGATGCTGGTGCCGGAAGCCGAGCTGAAGAAGCTCGTCACCATCAAGCCGGGCGAAGTGTTCGCGCGCGATCGCCTGACCGAGACCACCAAGGCCATCGGCGACCGCCTCGGCAACGACGGCTATGCGTTTGCCAACGTCAACGCGGTGCCCGATCTCGACAAGGAGAAGCACACGGTTGCGTTCACCCTGTTCGTCGATCCGGGCCGCCGCGTGTACGTGAACCGCGTCAACGTGTCGGGCAATACCAAAACCCGCGACGAAGTGGTGCGCCGCGAAGTGCGCCAGATGGAAGGCGCGTATTACGACGCGGCGAAGATCAATCTTTCGCGCGATCGCCTGAACCGCCTGGGCTACTTCAACGAAGTGAACATCGAGACCCCGGCGGTGCAGGGCACCACCGACCAGGTCGACGTCAACGTGGGCGTGACCGAGAAATCCACCGGCAGCATCATGGTGGGCGCCGGTTTCTCGTCGTCCGAGGGGCTGGTGCTGTCCGGTTCGGTTTCGCAGAACAACGTGTTCGGCACCGGCAACCGGCTGTCGGCGCAGATCAACTCGGGCAGCGTCAACAAGGTGAGA